>NZ_JBHXRA010000011.1:0-247324 GCF_042717045.1 Nocardia sp. NPDC058633 | reverse complement strand
GGCGACGAAGGAGCAAGCAACGGTGGCTGACCGGCGGCCCCTCGGGGCCGCGACTCGAGTGCGCCAGCACTCCAATAAACACTGATAATGTCGCCATCGTGCTCGCACCCGAACGGCGGACGCGCGCCGACATCTTCGTAGCAATCGCGATCGCCGTCACCCTCGTGGTGGCGGCGTTCGTCGTCTGGGCGCGTGCTGATGCGACCGGCACGGATTCGGTCACCGCGGCCTCCCCCGCGCCCACTGTCACCGCCGCGACCCAACTGCCTACCACCTTGCGCGAGCAGTGGCATGCCGCCGACGAGTCGAGCAGGCGGGCGCTCATCTCGGGCAATGTGGTGGTGACCGGTGATCACGGCACGGTGAGCGGGCGCGATCCGGTCACCGGTAAGCAGCTGTGGTGGTATCGCCGGGATATGCCGCTGTGTGGGGTGGAGTCGCAGTTCGGCACCGTGATCGCCACCTATCGCGATCAGCGCGGATGCAGTCAGTCGGTGATGCTGGAGTCCGATACCGGTGAGCGCCGGGTCGCCCGCACCAGCTACATGGACGACGAGATCCGGGTCACCGGTGACGGCACGTATCTGCTGGCGCTGGGCGCCGACCGGCTGGAGATGTGGCGTTCGGATCTGGTGCGCACCCTCGAGTACGGCTATGTCGATGCCCCGGTGAATCCGAACACCCAGCCGCGCAGTGGTTGTACGTTGCGCTCGGCCGCGTCGAGTTCCTCGCGCTTGGCGGTGCTGGAGCGTTGTCCCGGCGACGCGACCGACCGGCTGACCGTGCTGAATCCGGCGCCGAAGGAATCGACGGCACCCGAGGAGTACGGCTCGCGAGCTCTCACCGCGCCGGGCGCCGACTCGCCCGACATGCGGGTGATCGCGGTGTCGGACAACAAGATCGCGGTCTACTACCCCCCGACGCCCCCCACCGCCACCGGTCGGGGACTGCCCGCCAGGATCATCGTGCACGACGGCACCGGCAACGAGCTCGCGACCCATCAGCTCGCCGCACCGTGGGACCAGCGGGCCACGGTGACCCGCCTCGGCTCGGCCATCTACGTTTTCACCGGTAGCAGCCTCATTTCCTTGAGCTCGAGCACATTACAGCCGGTCTGGTCGGTGCGCGAGGTGCTCGGCACCCCCGCGCTGATGGCAGGCAGGCTGCTGGTTCCGGTCCCCGACGGACAGCTCGCGGTGGACAGCGGCAACGGCGCGACGGTCGCCCAGATCCCGGTCGAGCGCACCGACTACCGCGGCGACACCATTTCCACGGCCGTCCTGGGCAATACGGTCTTCGAACGACGTGGTGGCCAGCTCTACGCGCTCAGCTGAACCGGCACTGCCATGATGGACTCATGTCCACACCCGATGCCCGCCTGGTCCTGCTACGCCACGGCGAAACCGAGTGGTCGAGTCAGCGCAGGCACACCAGTTTCACCGACCTGCCGCTGACCGCGCAGGGTGAGGCCCAGGCTGTCGCAGCCGGGCTGGTGCTGAAGTCTCTCGACCTGCGCGATCCGCTCTGCTTCACCAGTCCGCGGCTGCGGGCCAGGCACACCGCCGAACTGGCCGGACTGACCCCCACCCACGTCGACGACGACCTGGTCGAGTGGAACTACGGCGAGTACGAGGGCATCACGACCGCGCAGATCCGCGAAACCGTGCCCGGCTGGACCGTGTGGACCGCGCCCGTCCCCGGCGGCGAGACGGCCGAGCAGGTGGGCGCACGGGCCGACCGGATGCTCGCCCGGGTCGAGCCGGAGCTGCCCCGGCGCGACGTGATCCTGGTCGGGCACGGGCACTTCTCCCGGGTGCTGATCGCGCGCTGGGCGGAGTTCGCGGTGCGCGAGGGCCGCCGGTTCGCGATGTCGACGGGCGCGGTGAGCGTGCTCGGTTTCGATCACGACGCCCACTCGATCTGGGGCCACAACCTGACGACCCGGACCGAACCGACGGCACCGGCCGCGAGCTGACCCGAATGCGTATCGCCGCACCGCACGATTGGCCGCGAACCCCCGAAGAGGCGATCGCACTCCAGGACCGGTTACGCCCACTGGTGTCCGCGGAAAACATTGCGCGGTCGCGATTTTCGACCGCGGCCGGAATCGATTCGGCCTATGCCGAAGACGGTACCGTGGCGACGGCCGCGGTCGTTCTCGACACAGCAACCTTGGAAACGGTGGAATCGGCAGTCGCGCACGGGATTTCGAAATTCCCTTATGTACCGGGACTACTCGCGTTCCGGGAACTGCCCGCAACGGTCGCCGCATTGGAAAAACTCACTGTCACACCGGATCTTCTTGTGTGCGACGCACAGGGTGTGGCGCATCCCCGGCGTTTCGGGCTGGCGTGCCATGTCGGGTTGCTCACCGAAATTCCGACTATCGGTGTCGCCAAATCGGTGTGGGGCGAATACCGCGCGCCCGGCCCGCGCCGCGGCGACACCAGCGATGTGACCATCGACGGCGAGGTCGTCGGCCGGGCGCTGCGCACCCGGGACGAGGTGAAGCCGCTGTTCGTCTCGGTCGGCCATCTCATCGACCTCGACACCGCGTGTGACCGGGTACTGGCCCTCACGCGGGGTTTCCGGCAGCCCGAGACCACCCGTCGAGCCGACCACCTGTGCCGCGAGGCACTGCGCGCGGCAACCGCCTGACCAGCGCGTCATCTCGGGATCTCGCCGCTGTACTGCCGGCAACGGCCGGACTACGAATCGTCTTCGGGGATTTCGCCGTAGTCCTGAGCCATGAATCGGCTGGTGGCCGGCGCGAACAGGGTGGCCAACCCGGCGACCGCGACGAGCCCGAGCACACTGCCGAACAACGGCTGATGCGAGTCCGTCAGCATCGACCACGCGACCGGCAGCAGCAACACGTTGGCGATGACCGCGATGGCCCGCCCCCAGCGTTTGCCGCGCAGCAGCCCGATGCCCGCCGCGAGCACACCGCCGAACAACACCCCGAACCAGATCGCGGTGCCGACCCCACTGGCCTCGGACTGATCGTGCCCGGTCAGCGCCCGCACGATCAGCACGATCGCGGTCACCACCCCGGCCAACCCCTCCAGCGACACCAGGCCACCGGCCAGCCGCACCGTCACCGGGATGCCGGTCGACACCTGTTCGCCGCCCTCGCGCTGGTCACCGTCTGTCACGTCCTGCTCTGCCACGTGCCCCAGCCTACGACGACGCGTCGTGGCGCCCGGCGCGCGTCGGTTGTTCGCCCGCGCGCACTACCCTCGGCACTGTGCGGACGCTGCTCATTGTCAATCCCAATGCCACCTCGACGACCCCGGCCACCCGGGATCTGCTCGCTCACGCTTTGGAGAGCCGAACACAGCTGACCGTTGCGCACACCCAGCATCGCGGCCACGCGGCCGAACTGGCCCAGTGGGCATCGACGCAGGAGATGGACCTCATCGTCGTGCACGGCGGCGATGGGACGGTCAACGAGACCATCAACGGCTTTCTGCCGGTGCCCCAGGTCGGCGACGACCAGGTGTGGCGCCCGCGCCTCGGGATCATCCCGGGCGGCTCGGCGAATGTCTTCGCCCGCGCGCTCGGCATCTGCGCCGATCCGGTCACAGCAACCAACCAGCTCATCGATCTGCTGGCTCGCGACGCCGACCGCCGCATCGGGCTCGGCCTGGCCGACGACCGATGGTTCACCTTCAGCGCGGGCGTCGGCCTCGACGCCGATGTGTGCGAGGCGATCGACGCCGCCCGCGCCAAGGGTCGCAAGGCGACGCCCTCGCGATATCTGCGCACCACGGTGCGCCAGTTCTTCCGAGCCCGGCGCCAGGATCCTTGCGTAGCCGTCGAGGTCACGGGACGGGATCCGATCGAGGAGGTCTATTACGCCTTCGTCACGAATTCGAGTCCGTGGACCTATCTCGAGGACCGCCCGATTCGCACGAATCCCACCACCACGTTCGAATCGGGCCTCGGCGTGTTCGCGGTGAAGTCGATGAGTGTGACCCGAACCCTGTTGCTGGCGCGACACTTGCTGGCCGAGAATGGAAACCCCAAGTCGCCCATACTTTTCCGCGCCGACGATGTGCCGTCCGTGCGAATCGAGACCGGCATGGAGATCGGCCTGCAAATCGATGGCGACTTCATCGGAAAACGCAAGATGGTGCATTTCACATCGGTTCCCAGTGTGCTGGACGTGGTGGCCCCCAAGCCGTCCTGACACTCGACCGTCAAGAAAAATCCTGTGGTTGCGCTGCGAAAACCCACGGACGCGAGTACAAAGGACCGGGCAGGTTCCCCTTGCGGGGACCTAGAGCGTGATCTCCCCCACGGTGCGCCGGAGACCTATTGACATCTACGGTGATCGTGAAAGCATTCACAAGCAACCGTGCGGAAACATTCGAGTCGCACAAGTGAACGATCCACTAACTACAGGCGCCCTTTGTGGCGCCCTCGCAAAGGAGCAGAGGAATGGACTGGCGCCACAAGGCCATCTGTCGCGATGAGGACCCCGAACTGTTCTTCCCGGTGGGTAACAGTGGTCCTGCGCTCGCGCAGATTGCCGATGCCAAGCTGGTCTGCGCCCGCTGCCCCGTCACTGCCGATTGCCTGTCGTGGGCCCTGAAGTCCGGACAGGATGCCGGCGTGTGGGGTGGAATGAGCGAAGACGAGCGTCGCGCGCTCAAGCGGCGCAACGCACGCACCCGTACGCGTACCTCCGTCTGAGTCGACGGACCCGGCGTTGCCGGGCCAGCAGCCCCGGCCCGGTAACGCATGTGTGAGAACCCGGCACCTCACGGTGCCGGGTTTATTGTTTCAGCGCCCCGAACGACGTCCGAGCGGAACTCGCAACACCGCGTCGGTGCCCACGTCGGCACCAGGATGCAAACCGATCGAGCCGCCGAGTTCCGAGGTCACCAGGGTGCGCACGATCTGCAATCCCAACCGGTCGGAACCTTCCAGGCTGAACCCTGCGGGCAGGCCACGGCCGTCGTCGGAGATGATCACGTCGAGCCAGCGGGCCGAACGTTCCGACCGAATCGTCACGGTACCGTTCTCCCCCGCGTCGAAGGCGTGCTCGATCGCGTTCTGCACCAGTTCCGTCAGGACCATCACCAGCGGCGTCGCCCGCTCCGCGGAGAACACCCCGAGTGAGCCCGCGCGGCGCACCTTGATCCGCGCGGTGTGCACGGTGGCCACATCCGCCATGATCGGCAGCAGCCGGTCGATCACCTCGTCGAGGTCGACTTCCTCGTCCACCGACATCGACAACATCTCGTGCACCGAGGCGATGGACGTCACTCGGCGTACCGATTCCGTCAGCGCCACTTGGGCTTCCGGATTCTCGGTGCGGCGAGCCTGTAGCCGCAGCAGGGCCGCCACGGTCTGCAGGTTGTTCTTCACCCGGTGGTGGATCTCGCGGATCGTGGCGTCCTTGCTCAGCAAGGCGCGGTCGCGGCGCTTCACCTCGGTCACGTCGCGCACCAGCACCGCGGGCCCGGCCAGTTCCCCGCCCGGACGCAGCACCAACGTGCGCAACAGCACGGTCGCCCCGCGTGCCTCGACCTCCATCCGGCGCCCGGTGCGCCCGGCGAGCGCGGCCTGGATATCGGCCACCACTTCCTGCGCGTCGAACGGATCGGTGATCAGCGAACGGGTGGTCACGGCGAGATCCTGGCCGACGAGATCGGCCTGCATCCCCATCCGGTGATAGGCCGACAGCGCGTTCGGGCTCGCGTAGACCACGATGCCCTCGGTGTCGAGCCGCACGAAACCGTCGCCCGCTCGGGGGCTGGAGTGCGTCGCCGCTCGGTCTTCGGGCGTGGGGAAACTGCCGTCGGCGATCATCTGGCACAGATCGTCGGCGCACGAGACATACGCCGTCTCCAACATGCTGCGCACCCGCGAACGCGCCAGATCGGAATCGCGGCTGAGCACGGCGATCACGTCGTCACCGCAACGCACCGGAATCGCCTCGCGCACCGCGTGGACCGGGCTCGGGTGATAGACCCCGCTCACCTCCACCTCGGTGTCGGTGCGCACCGTGTGCCCGCTGAGCAGGGCATCGAAGACCTGCGGGAAATCCGACCGCGAGGCGGTGGTGCCCACCTTGTCCTCGAGGTGCACGGTGGGCGCGGTGGTCGGCCGGATCTGGGCGACGCACACCACGTCGGAACCCTCGACGACCGGGCCCGCGCCCACCCACAGCAGCAGATCGGAGAACGACAGGTCGGCGAGCAACTGCCAATCGCCCACCACCCGTTGCAGATGGTCCACGGCGATGCCGGGGAGGTCGGTGTGTTCGGCCAGGAGCTCGCTCAGTGTTGCCACGCTGGATCTACCGCTTCGTTGTTCGTGTGACTTACGCGATGGTGGCGATGAGGTCGCCGGCCTGTAGAACCTGGCCCGGCGCGACGTCGACCGAGGTGATGTCGCCCTCGACCTCGGTGAGCACCGGGATCTCCATCTTCATCGATTCGAGCAGCACCAGTGTCTGGTCGACCTGGACGTGTTCGCCCACGGTGACCTCGACAGCGAGCACGGTCGAGACCATCTCCGCGCGCACTTCTTCAGGCATGGCACCCCGTTCAATAGTCGTGCGGCCACCGTGATGACAGCGGTGGCCGTATCCGCCGAAGGTACAGCCAATCACACATGAAACAATGGCTCTCGACCAGACATAGAAGGGAGCTCTCATGGGTAAGCGTGGACGTAAGAAGCGCAGCCGCAAGGGCAACGCCGCAAACCACGGCAAGCGTCCTAACGCTTGAGTCGTGCCGCTGCGCACAAGACGACAACAGCACGCTCTCGATGAGAGCGTGCTGTTGTCGTTTCGGGGGCTGATCAGCCCTCTGTGGTCTCGATCCTGGTGACCGTGATCGTCCGGTGGATCTCGAGCTTCAGTCGCTCGCGCAGACCTTCGGGTGCGTGCTCACCACCGCATTTGCGGCTGAGCAGACCCTTGATCTTCTCCTCGATGCCGTAGGCCTCGATGCAGGGGCTGCAGTGGTCCATGTGCTGCTGCAGGCGCTCCCGAGTGGCGTTGTCGCACTCGTTGTCGAGCATGAGCCACACATCCGCGAGGACCGCGGTGCAGTCCATGTCGAGATCGGGATCGTCACTCACTTGACTACCTCCTGGCGTTCCCCACGGTCGAATCCACGTTCGCGCGCCACGTCGGCGAGCAGGCCCTTGAGCTGCTTGCGTCCACGATGCAGCCGAGACATCACGGTACCGATGGGGGTGCCCATGATGTCGGCGATTTCCTTGTACGGGAAGCCCTCGACATCGGCGTAGTACACCGCCATCCGGAACTCTTCCGGCAACTGCTGCAGCGCCGACTTGATCTGGTCGTCGGGCAGCGCGTCCAGCGCCTCGACCTCGGCCGAGCGCAGGCCCACCGAGGAGTGCTCGGCGGTGGCCGCCAGCTGCCAGTCGGTGATCTCGTCGGTCGGGTACTGCGCGGGCTGGCGCTGCTTCTTACGGTAGGAGTTGATGTAGGTGTTGGTCAGGATCCGGTACAACCAGGCACGCAGATTGGTGCCCTCCCGGAAGGACTTGAACCCCTGGAACGCCTTCACGAACGTCTCCTGCACCAGGTCCTCGGCATCGGCCGGGTTCCTGGTCATCCGCAGGGCTGCGCCGTAGAGCTGGTCGATCATCGGTAGCGCATCGCGCTCGAACCGGGCCGCCAGCTCGGCTTCGTCGACTTCTGTGCCGGACGCACCGTCGGAGACCACGTTGTCGTCGCTCGTCACACCAATCCCTTCGATCGCCGTAGTAACCGAATCTACCGGCACGGCGGAATCGATCGGCAATCGCGCACCCCGTGACAGGACAGGACGCTCCTCGAGCAGCAGTGTCACTATCTCTCCTTCACGTCGTGTCGGGCCGCGTTGGCTTGTCACTTGTGTGCAACATGCACCTGCGCATTCGTGTTCCCGGACCGGGCGCAAATGTGGTTGCCGAACAGGGTGTGGTCGCGATTAGGGTGAGCGCTCATGTCGACCCCCGCGATCAAGGCCCTCAGCGGTATCGCGCATCGAGTGCACTCCTATTCCCACGATCCACGAGCCGAGTCCTACGGCGAGGAGGCCGTCGACGCGCTCGGTGCCGAGCTGGGAGTGCAGGCCGCGCAGATCTTCAAGACACTGGTGATCGAACTATCATCCGGTGTGCTGGCGGTGGCCGTCGTGCCGGTGCCCGCCCGGTTGTCGTTGAAGTCCGCGGCCACCGCGCTCGGCGCCTCGAAGGCGAGCATGGCCGACAAGACCAGGGCCGAACGCACCACCGGCTATGTGCTGGGCGGGGTTTCGCCACTCGGCCAGCGCAAGAAGTTGCCCACTGTTGTCGACGCTTCCGCGCTCGACTGGGATCGAGTGCTGTGCAGCGCGGGTAAACGCGGTCTCGAGATCGAGTTGGCGCCCGCGGATCTGGTGCGCGCGTGCGCGGCCGTCACCGCCCCGATCACCAGCTGAGCCAATCCGGTGGGCGTCTCGTTCCGAATTCACCTCGACGCACTCTGCGCCCGGTACGACCGATTCGACCCGAGGATGTGATGCGAAAAATGTCCGCTCGTTCGACGATCGCCGCCCTGTCCGGTGCCCTGGTCATCACTTTCGGCGCCGCCGCTGTAGCTCCCGCCACCGCGGCCCCGCAGGTGATTCCGCCGTCGCAGGCCGAACCCGGCGACTATCCGCTCAACGGCCAGGGCGCCACCCCGAAGAATTCGCCGCAGACCGCACCCGAAACCGACGAGCGAGCCGAGAAGTCGGAGAAGCTCGGCGGTGGGGTCGCCACCGAGGTGATCGATCTGGTCACCGGAATCATCAAGTGCGGTCTGAACATCGCGACCGATTCGGTGCCCTGCTCGCTCTGAGAACCGCTACCCGAGGCCGGGCACGATCACAGCAGTGTGGTCTGCCCGGCCTCGTCGTCTCCGGTGCCGTCCGGCACCAGCAGTTCCGGGCCGTTGTTGCGCACGTTGTTCACCAGGGTCGAGACCGGACGCGCCACGATCGCCGCCAGTTCCGCCTGGGCGGGCGGCCTCAGCAATGCGTCGGGCGCCGGGTGATCCGGGTCGAGCCAGGCGTCCCAGTGTTCGCGCGGCATCGGCAGCGGCATCCGGTCGTGGATGTCGGCCAGCTCGCCGCTCGCGTCGGTGGTCAGGATCGTGCAGGACATGAGCGGCTCGGCGTCGGGCGCGCCGCGATCGCGCCATACCGACCACAGTCCGGCCATATAGAGCAGGGAACCGTCGCTGTGCGACATGTAGAAGGGACGTTTCACCGCTTTGCCCTTGCCGGTCGGCGCGGGCTCGACCAGCCACTCGTACCAGCCGTCCATCGGCACCAGACAGCGCTTGTGCTTGACCGCATCGCGAAACGAAGGCGCGGTGGCCGCCTTGTCCGCGCGTGCGTTGAACAGCGGTTTGCCCTTGGCGGGCACGCCGGGCTCGGCCGCTTTGGTCCAGTGCGGGATCAGGCCCCAGCGCATCCGCCGGATCCGCAGGCGCGGATCGTCGTCGGGCTCGCCGTGCGCGTGCCGTTCCACGACGGTGAGCACCTGGGTGGTCGGCGCGACGTTGTAGCTGACGGCGGCATCCGGCTCGTCGAGCCCCGTCTCGTCGACAGCGTCCAGTTCGGCCGCCAACCGGCCCGGATTCGTGGTCGTCGCATATCGTCCACACATAATCGCCAAGATACGCCCGGGGACCGACAAAAAGTCCTGCCAGCGACGCCGCTCCACGCCGAAACGCGCACCACCGATGTGTTCGAACCGCACATAAGCGAAGATGGGGGCGTGAGTTTCTGGCCTGCGCCCCATATCGAGGTCCCCGTCCACGCGACCGTGACCCTGCCCGGTTCGAAGTCCATCACCAACCGCGCGCTCATCCTGGCCGCACTGGCCGATGGGCCGTCCACGCTCACCGGTGCGCTGCGCAGCCGCGACACCGACCTGATGATCGGAGCCCTGCGCGCCCTCGGCACCGAGATCAGCGGTGACGCCGAGACGCTCGAGGTCACCCCCGCACCCCTGCACAGCGCCGCCGTGGACTGTGGTCTCGCGGGCACCATCATGCGGTTCCTGCCGCCCGCCGCCGCACTGGCATCGGGCGACGTCGCGTTCTTCGGCGACGAGCAGGCGAAGCTGCGCCCGCTGTCCACCATCCTCGACGCCCTGCGCGCGCTCGGTCTCGACGTCGACGGTGACGCGCTGCCGTTCGTCGTGCACGGCACCGGCGCGCTGCGCGGCGGCACCGTCACCATCGACGCGTCGGGTTCCTCGCAGTTCGTTTCCGGGCTGCTGCTCTCGGCCGCCCGCTTCGACGAGGGCATCACCGTCCACCACAACGGCAGTGCCTTGCCGTCGATGCCCCACATCGAGATGACGGTCGAGATGCTGCGCCGCGCCGACGTGGCCGTGCAGACCCCCACCGATTCCGGCAATGCCCAGACCTGGACCGTGGCGCCCGGCCCGATCCGCGCGGTCGACTGGGAGATCGAGCCCGACCTGTCCAACGCCACCCCGTTCCTGGCGGCGGCCGCGGTCACCGGCGGCGAGGTGAGCATCCCGATGTGGCCGCGCGGCACCACCCAGCCCGGTGACGTGATCCGCGAGATCCTCGTCCGGATGGGCGCCGAGGCCCGCATCTTCGACGGCGTCCTCACCGTGCAGGGCCCGCAACGTCTGGCGGGCATCGACATCGACCTGCACGCCGTCGGCGAGCTCACCCCCACCGTCGCCGCGCTGGCCGCACTGGCCGATTCACCCTCGCGACTGCGTGGCATCGCCCACCTGCGCGGACACGAAACAGACCGTCTCGCAGCCCTGTGCGCCGAGATCAATCGTCTGGGCGGCAATGTCACCGAGACCGAGGACGGCCTCGAGATCGTGCCCGCCCCGCTGCACGGCGGTCGGTGGCACTCCTACGCCGATCACCGAATGGCCACCGCCGGTGCGATTCTCGGCCTACGCGTGCCCGGTGTGGAGATCGAGGACATCGGCACCACCGCCAAGACCCTGCCGACCTTCGTCACGCTGTGGGAGCAGATGCTGGCGCCCGCGTTATCCGGCGAGGGAGTAGCGCGCTGAGCCGCCAGGGGCGATCCTCGGCCAGCTACGACGAATCCGACGTCCGGGTGCGCCCGGGCAAAGCGTCCTCGCGCCCGCGCACCAAGACCCGGCCGCAGCACGCCGACGCCGAGGCCGCCATGGTTGTCGCCGTCGACCGCGGCCGCTGGGGCTGTGTCCTCGACGGTGACGCCGACCGGCGCATCGTCGCCATGCGGGCTCGCGAGCTGGGCCGCACCCCGATCGTGGTCGGCGATCAGGTCGACGTGGTCGGCGATCTCACGGGCAGGCCCGACAGCCTGGCCAGGATCGTGCGGGTGAGCGAGCGCAGCACCGTGTTGCGGCGCACCGCCGACGACACCGATCCGTTCGAACGCATCGTCGTCGCCAACGCCCAGCAGCTGTTCATCGTTGTCGCACTGGCCGATCCGCCGCCGCGTACCGGTTTCGTCGAACGGGCGATGGTGGCCGCGTACGCCGGTGGGCTGAAACCGATTCTGGTGCTCACCAAGCGCGATCTGGTCTCGGAATCCGAATTCGCCTCCGCCTTCGACGGTCTCGACCTCGAGATTCTCTACGCCGGCACCGACGACCCGATGGAGCCGGTGCTCGAGGTCCTGAACGACAGGCTCACCGCACTGATCGGACACTCCGGTGTCGGTAAGTCGACGATGGTGAATCGTCTTGTGCCCGATGCGTATCGGGCGGTCGGCGAGGTATCCGGGGTCGGCAAGGGCAAACACACCTCCACCCAGTCCGTGGCACTACCGCTGCCCGAAGGCGGCTGGGTGATCGACACTCCCGGCGTGCGTTCGTTCGGCCTTGCCCACATCACGCCCGACGACGTGATCGCCTCGTTCACCGACCTCGCCGGCGCCATCGAGGACTGCCCGCGCGGCTGCACCCATCTCGGCCCGCCCGCCGATCCCGAATGCGCGCTCGACCTGCTCCCCGGCACGGAACGGCGGGTCGCCGCGATCCGTACGCTGCTGACCGCACTGATCTCCAATGATGCTTGGTAGCAACGGTTTCCGTGCCGGGTCGACTCTCAGAAGCTGAACGAGCCGGTGTCGATGCCGCCGCCACCGCCGCCGTCGGTCGGCGTTTCGGTCACGATGACGGTTCTGGTGCTCGACGAACCAGCCACTGCGCTGCGCCCGGAGAAGGCCGCGCCGATGTTGTAGGAACCCGCGGCGCCCGGCGTCCAGACGATGCTCGCCTTGCCGTTGGCGCCGACCGGGATATCACCGAGTACGTGGTCGCCCGCCGTGAACTGGATCGTGCCGCCCGCGCCCGGCGGGGTCACGCTCGCCTCCAGCGTGACGGCTTTGCCGACCTGCGCACCCGTGACCTCGGTGATGGTGGTGCTGGATACGGCATCGCCCGACACCGTGATGGTCGGGCCCTTGCCCTGATACGTGCCGTCGCCCAGTGACCCGCCGTAGTGCATCGAGGTCGGCAGTGGGGTGTCGCGGGCACAGTTCACGCCGACCTTGTACTGGATCTCGAAGGTCTGCGATTTCGGCGAGATATTCGGATACACGGGGTATTTGGTGATGCCGAACTCGGCCCGGATCCAATCCGAGGAGGACGTGTCGATCTGGACGGGGTCACCCGACATCTTCGCCGAGCCCGCCACCGGGGTCAGACACGCCGGGTGCAGGTCCTTGATCGAGTAGATGTATTCCACCGGAATGCCGGTGCGCTCGAACTTCGTCGTCACGGTCACCGTGTCGCCGACCACCGGGTTGGTGTTCGACACCGTCCGGGTGAAACGACTGTTGCCGTCGTCCCAGGTGATCGCCCCCGGGACGGCCGCCGCCGTTGCGGGAAACGCCGCCATCGCCAGCCCTGCCGCGGCCGCGAAGGCGACCACCCGCCGCACTGTTGTGTCCACCATCATCTGTCTCCAAGCACACCGGACGCCCTCGACGTCGTCGAGGCGCTCATTCGCCCGAGTGGCGAGCAGTAGATCACGCCGGCGCTCCCGAGGGGATCCGAATCCGAAATAGATCTCGTTCAGATTTCGAATTCGACTCGCGTTCGCTCGCGTTCACAACCTCGACACAGTCCGCCGGTACCGTCATGCCCATGAAGCCACCGGCGATCGGTTACCTGCGCCGCGACATCTCGGGTGTCGCGCAGTCCTGGGACGAAACGCAGATCCGTTCCCTAGCCGAGCGTCTGGGTTACCGCTTCACCAAGACCGTGGTCTTCAGCGACCGCACCGCCGATCCGATCGGCCGTCTGCTCGACGTGGTCACCACCACCGAAGCCGCCGCGATCGTCACTCCCAGCCTCACCCACCTGGGCTCCGACCTGCCCCACCGCATCGTCGCCGCCTGCGACATCATCACGGTCTCCCCCGAGGTCACCCACACGCGAACCCTGCCCGCTCTGCCCGCCTAGGTCAGCGCGCGGTAGCGGCCGTCGATGGCGATGGTTTCGTGGACGGCGAACTCGCTGGGCGCGAATCGATTTCGAGGCCACAGGGCAGATATCCCTCCCGCAACACCACCGCTGCGGTCTCATGCGGGAAAATGATGAGGTGACCACCGAGAACGAGCGCCCTGGACCGCCGCCCATGAGCCCGACCATTTTGGTGATCACGATGTCGCGACGGGTGGAGGCGGCATTGGGGACGGAGTTGGGGGCGTTGGACCTGACGGTGGCTCGGCTGGGGTTGCTCGGGCATATCAATGGGGTGCCGGGGGCTTCCTTCAGCGAGTTGGCGCGGATGTCGGGCACGAGTGTGCAGAGTGTGCATGCCGCGGTGAAGGGGCTCGCGGGGGCGGGGTTGGTGCAGGACCGGACGGCGCGGGCGGGGTCGGCGTCGGCGATCGAGCTGACGGCAGCGGGGGCGCAGTTGCTCGCGGAAGCGCGAAAGGCGGTGGCGCGGGTGGACACTCAGTTGTTCGGTGAGCAAGCGGATCCGATTCTGCGGCGGGTCGGAGCGGCGATCGTCGACGCGTTCGCCGGTGAAATCCCACGCCGACCGCAAGCGTGACGAATCCGACCTTCAATATGACTGAAGCTCGAGCTAGGCTTCAGGCAAATTGAAGGTCGGAGGGAGCAGGTAGTTGGAACACGTCTTGTTGTCCGTGCATGTGCTCGCGGGCATCGTCTTCGTCGGCGGTTCGGCGGTCGCCACCAGTCTTTTTCCCCGCTACGCACCGATCGCGGGTGGGCCCGATCCCGAGTCGGTGCGCAGTAGGCCGGTCGCGGTAGCCATGCACCGGATCACCGGGAACTACGCGAAACTCGCGATCATCGTGCCGGTGATCGGCATCGTGCTGGCGACGATCCAGGGCCGCATGAACGAAATCTGGATCACCACCGCGATGATCACCACGGCGGTGGCGGGCGGACTGCTCGCCGTGCAGATCGTTCCGTTGCAGCGCGCGGCCCTCGACACACCCGACGACGGCAAGCGCCTGCGGGTGCTGTCGATGCTCGCGGGCATCTACAACCTGCTGTGGACGGCCGTGGTCGTCCTCATGATCGTCCGTCCCGGTTCCGCCACGTGAACGAACAGGAGCTCGAAATGACAGACCAGGGTGTCACTTTCATCAATGTGATCGAGGTTTCCGCCGACGACATCGATGGATTCGTCGCGCAGTGGCGCGAACGGGCCGCGCACATGCGCACTGCCCCCGGTTTCCGCGATGTCCGCCTGCATCGCGCCTTGCTGCCCGATTCGCGATTCCAGCTGGTGAACGTCGCGCATTGGGACAGCGCCGAGGCGTGCGGGGCCGCCGGGCTGAATCCGCCGGTCGTCGCGTCGGTCGACCAGGCGCGTCAGGTCGCACGCGCCAATTCAGCCCTCTACGAGGTTGTCGCCGAGTTCTTCTGATCGACAGGCCTCGCAGCGCGTCGAGCACCGCGGCGGAATTCGACGTCAGTGTTCGGCGCCGATGGTGTGGAGAATTTCATGGATGATCGGGTCGGTGAGCCGATTGGTGACCGATCGACCTTCGCGGCTCGAGGTGACGCAACCCTCGTGCCGCAGCACGCGCAGGGCTTGGGAGATCGCGTTCTCGTTGCGGCCGATCGCGGCGGCCAACTCGCCGACGCTGATGCCGGGTGAGCGGTGCAGGCACAGCAGGATTTCCAGCCGACCGGGGTCCGACAGCACATCGAAGCGCTGCGCCCATTCCCGGATCTCGACGTCGCCGATCGCGCGTCGGCCGAGTTCGACCGGCGACCCGTGCAGTGTGCGTGGCTCTCCCATGGCGGGGTCCAGCTTAATCGTCGAGTGGACAGGATCGCAGCGACCGCGACTATCATCTGTTCATCTGTTCAGATAAACATGAGTTGGGATGATGGATGCGCCTTCGACCACTGTTCGCCGTGGGCGTCGCGTGCGCGTTCACACTGACCTCGTGCGGTGCGCCCGAGAGCGGGTCCACCGACTCGCTCGTGCTCGCCGATGCCCATGAGGTGGGCGGATACAACCCGGTCGCCGGATACGGCGCGGCCGGTGAGGCCACGGTCTACGACGGACTGCTCCGGCTGACCGGCGGCACCGGGATGCCCGGTTTCGCCCCGGCGCTGGCCACGGCACTACCGACGCCCGACGCCGACGCGACCGTGTGGACGGCGCCGCTGCGCCCCGGAGTGCGGTTCAGCGACGGGTCGGCGTTCGACTCCGCCGATGTGGTGGCGACCTACCGCGCGATTCTGGATCCGGCATCGGCGTCGGAGGTGCGGTCGTCGTTTTCGATGATCGAGCGGATCGACGCCGTCGATCCGCTGTCGGTGCGGTTCACCCTGCGCCATCCCTATGCCGCGTTCCGGACCAAATTGCTGATCGGGATCGTACCGTCGGAAGCCGTCGCGACGCCCGGACCCGCGACCGAATCGCCGCTCAACACCGCCCCGATCGGCACCGGCCCCTATCGACTCAGCGCGTTGGAGCCGACGCGTGCGGTGTTCGAGGCGAACGACAGCTATTGGGGTGGCGCCCCCTCGGTCAAGCGGTTGACCGTGCTCTCTGTGCCCGACGACAACACGCGCGCACAGCGGATGGCAGACGGTGAACTCGACGGAACCGCACTGCCGCCCCTGCTGGCCGCCACGTTCGAGGATCGGATGTCGGTGCGGGCCAACACGTCCGCCGACTGGCGAGGGGTGTCGATGCCCGAGGGCGATCCCGTTGCCGGGGACTCCGCCGTCCGGCTGGCACTGAACTACGCGGTGGACCGGCAGTCGATGATCGACAATATTCTCGGTGGCTACGGGCGTCCGGCCTACACACCGTTCGCCGACGTCTACGGCGAATCCCACAACCCGGCGGTCGCTTTCGCCTTCGATCGCGGCCGTGCCGAGCAGATCCTCGACAGTGCGGGATGGCGGGCAGGCGCCGACGGCGTGCGTGCGAAAGAGGGTGTGCGCGCGCGGTTCACCGTGATGTACAACTCGACCGACACGGTGCGCCGCGATCTCGCACTGGCATTCGCCTCCGATGCGCGGCGCGTGGGCATCGAGATCGATCTCGAAGCACTGTCCTGGGATCGGATCGAGCCGCGCATCGAGCGGGCGGGCATTCTGCTCGGGGGCGGTAGCGAGCCCTACGATCCCGACACTCAGACCTACAACACCCTGCACTCGCCGCTCCTCGACCCGAGCGCGAGCAGCCCCTACGACAATGCGAGCCGTCACACCGATCCCGCGATCGACGCCCACCTCGACACCGCCAGGCGCAGCGTGGATCCCCCCGTGCGGGCCGCCGCGTATCGGGAGGTACAGAGCCGCTATGCCCAGAATCCGAGCCATGTTTTCCTGGTGCATCTCGATCACACCTATGTGGTGAAGGAGTCGCCCTGGAAGATGTCGGAACCGATTCTCGAACCGCACGCGCACGGGGTCACCTGGGGACCGTGGTGGTCGCTGCAGACGTGGACCCGCTGATGGGGCGCAGCCGCTTTCGCGGACGCGGCCTCCGGGCGATGGTCGGGTGGCGGTTGGTGACGTTGCTTCCGGTGCTCGTCGCCGTGTCGGCCGCCTTGTTCGCCGCCGCGGCGGTATCGCCCTTCGATCCGCTGGTCGGCTACCTCGGCGCTCGGTACGAGACGACGAGCGTGAGCGATCGGACAATGCTCACCCGGCAACTCGGGCTCGACGCATCGTGGTACCAGCTGTACGGGCGGTGGATCGGCGACCTGCTCGGCGGCGACCTCGGCGTTTCGCGTGGATTCGGGCAGCCGGTGAGTACGATTCTCGCCCAACGGATTCCGTGGACGATGCTGCTGGTCGCCGTCGCGATGGGGATCGCGATCGCCGTCGCGCTGGGTGCGGGCGTGTGGGCGGGCATGCATCGCGGCGGACCCGTCGACCGACTGGTCACCGGCTCGTGCGTGATCATGCAGGGGCTACCGCCGTTCGTGGTCTCCCTCGCCGCCATCGCCTTGTTCGCGGTCGGACTCGGCTGGTTGCCAGCGGCGGGGCTCACCGATGCCGGGGCCGAGGTCGGGGTCGGTCAGGTGGCGCGACATCTCGTCCTGCCCGCCGCCGCGTTGGCCGTGTCGCAGGTGCCGTGGCTGTTGCTGGCCGTGCGGGAATCGGTGTCGGGCAATCGTGGTGAGGATTTCGTGGTCGGCGCGGTGACACGCGGCATCGACAGCGCGACGATCACCCGCGGACATATCCTGCCGACCTCGCTCGCCCCCTTCGTGACGATCCTCGGGGCGCGTCTACCGGAGGTCGTGGTCGGGGCGGTGCTGGTGGAGGAGATCTTCTCCTGGCCGGGTATCGCGGGCGCCTTCGTCCGATCGGCGCAGGATCTGGACATGGCGCTGTTGGCCGTCCTGACCGTCGGCACGACCTGTGCGGTGATGCTCGGGTCGCTGCTCGCCGACGTCGCGGTGGTGCTGCTCGATCCTCGGGTGCGCGCCGATGGGTGAGCGAAACCAGCTCCGCACGGGTAGCCCTGACGACGGCGCCCCGCACAGCACTGCCCAGCGGCGGCGATTGTTCGTGAGCAGTACCGCTCGCGGCGGCATCGCGCGCGCGAGCGAGCGTGGATCGACCCGGCGCCGGTTGTACCTCGCACTGTCGGTGCTGGCGGCGGTGGTGCTGTACGCGGTGATCGTGGGGTGGCTCGGCGGCGTCGACGATCGGCTGACCGATTTCGCCGGTGCCCGGCAGGCGCCGTCGGGGCAGTGGTGGTTCGGCACCGACTCGGCCGGGCGGTCGCTGTTCGTGCGGATCGCGGCGGCCTTGCGCACCTCGTTGGTCGTCGCCGCCTGCGCGGCGGCGGTGTCGACGGTGATCGGGGTGCTGATCGGCGCGGTCTCCGCGCTGGCCGGTGGTTGGGTGGACCGCCTGGTGATGCGCTTGGCCGATACCGCGAACGCGCTGCCGCATCTGCTGCTCGGGATCGTGATCGTGGCGCTGTTTCGTGGCAATGCGGTAGCGGTGGTGTTGTCGATCGGGCTCACGCACTGGGTGCAGGTGGCGCGGATCGTACGGGCGGAGAGCTTGAGCTTGCGCGAACGCGAGTACGTGTCCGCGGCGGTGCTCGCCGGGGCCAGTCGCACCCATCTGCTGATCGCGCATCTGCTGCCCGCGGTGGCCCCGCAAGCCTTGATCGCCGTCGTTCTGCTTTTCCCCCATGCGATTTGGCACGAGTCGACCTTGTCGTTCCTCGGTTTCGGGCTACCGCCACACGAACCGAGCCTCGGCACCCTCTTGGCGGAGGCGCGCACTTCACTGCTGCTGGGCGGGTGGTGGACGCTGGTGTTCCCCGCGGGCTCGCTGGTACTGACGACGGTAGCGGTGGCCGTCGCCGGGTCGTCGCTGCGCGCGCTTCTCGCCCCGCCGAAACCCACGAGGATGCCGCGATGACAGCCCCCGTCCACAGCCACCTCCCCCGCGACACGGCGGGCGCGCTGCCAGCCGAGGCCCCGATCGGCCCCGGTCGAGGCGCCGGCGAGACGAGCTTGTCGATCGACTCGTTGACCATCCGCATTCCGGTGGGCCCGGGCGAGGTGGTGCACGCGGTGACCGATGTGTCGCTCGAGGTCGAGGCGGGTCGCGTCACCGCGCTCGTCGGCGAATCGGGTTGCGGGAAGTCGATTGTCGCGAGTGCGGTGCTGGGCGTGCTGCCACGCGAAGCCGTCACCACCGGGTCCGTACGCCTCGGCCCGCAGGACGGCCGCGAAGGTGCTGTCGACGAATCGGTCGACATCCTCGCGGCCGACCACTCGTTTCGCGGCCGCAAGATCGCGCTGGTACCGCAGTCCCCGAGCACCTATTTCACCCCCGTGCGGACCATCGGTTCCCAGCTCGCGGAAGCGATTTCCGCGCTCGGCACCTCGCACACCCCCACCGACCTCGTCGACCGGGCGGGGCTGTCGCCCGCCGCGCTCGATCTGTACCCGCACGAACTGTCCGGCGGCATGGCCCAGCGAGCGGCCGTGGCGGCGGCCTTGGCGGGCGACCCGGAGGTGATCGTCGCCGACGAACCGACCTCCGGGCTCGATCGGGCACGCACCGATCAGATCGGAAAGCTGTTGCGCGAGTGCGCCGACGGCGGCGCGGCGGTCCTGCTGATCACCCACGATCTGAGCCACCTGCTGCGCGCGAGCATCGCCGACACCGTCGCCGTGATGTACGCGTCGCGCCTGATGGAGGTCGGGCCCGCGGCGCAGGTGCTCGACGATCCGTGGCACGACTACACCCGCGATCTGCTCGCCGCCCTCCCCGAACGCGGTCTACGCCCCCTCCCCCATCCCCCGCGCGCGTTGACGAACCTGTCCGAGATCTGCCCGTACGCGGGCGGCCCGACAGTGCTGATTCCGCGGCAGCAGCGCATGATTCGCCAGAGGAGGACCTGATGCTGATCGCCGACTCTGTCACCGCGGGCTATCGCGCGGGTCGATCGGTGATCCACGAGGTCGACCTGCGGGTCGCCCCGGGCGAGATCGTCGGAATCACCGGCGACTCCGGTTCGGGGAAGTCCACGCTCGCCAGGACGATGTCGGGCCTGCTGAGGCCCACCGCCGGAGCCGTGACCGTCGACGGACAGGCACCGCGAAAAGTCCGCGGCGCTGTCGCCATGGTCTTCCAATCCCCGCGCGCCGCGACGAATCCCCACTTCACCGTCGCGCGGATCATCACCGAACCGGCGCGAATCCGCCGCACCCCCCTCCCCGATCTCGCGGCGCTGGCCACCGCCGTAGGCCTCACACCCGACCTGCTCGACCGCCGTCCCCATGCCCTCAGCGACGGCCAACTCCAACGCGCCTGCCTGGCCCGCGCCCTGGCTCAGCAGCCCCGCTACCTCATCCTCGACGAAGCCACCGCCATGCTCGACGCGGCCACCACCGCAGGCATCATCGGCCTGGTCACGGCCCGCGCCACCGATGACCTCGGCGTCCTGCTGATCAGCCACGACGAGGCGCTCCTCGATGTCGCCTGCACCCGCATCGCGACGATGCACGAGGGCACCCTGACCCCCCGACGAGCATCCGCGCAATAACCCCACGAATACCTCAGGCTGCACACAGGAACCCGTTTTAGCGTGAGGCCCTGTGACATTCGCGCAGGGCAAGCCAGTCAGGACATGCCGCAGCCTCAGTGGCTGGGCCCGCACAGCACCGACGGTCGCCGAGGTGCTGCGGACACCCGACATCGCGACGATCGCCGAACGGGTGCGCACCGTGGGGCCGCGCGGGGTGATCGCACGCGGACTCGGGCGCAGTTACGGCGATCCGGCGCAGAACGCGGGCGGGCTGGTCGTCGACATGACCGCCCTGGACCGCATCCACCGGATCGACCCCGACAGCGGGATCGTCGAGGTCGACGCGGGCGTCAGCCTGGACGCGCTCATGCGCGCCGCGCTGCCGTTCGGGCTGTGGGTTCCGGTGCTTCCCGGCACCAGGCAGGTGACGGTCGGCGGGGCGATCGGCGCGGACATCCGCGGGAAGAACCATCATTCGCAGGGCAGTTTCGGCAATCACGTGGTGTCGATGGATCTGCTGACCGCCGATGGGTCGGTGCGCACCTTGACGCCGGAAGGGGCAGGCTCGGAGCTGTTCTGGGCGACGGTAGGCGGCATGGGACTCACGGGAATCGTCGTCGGCGCGCGAGTGCGGTTGAAGCACACCGAGACCGCGTATTTCCTCGTCGACAACGACCGCACGCGCGATCTCGACGAAACGATGGATCTGCTGACCGACGGGTCCGATGACGGATACGACTACTCGATGGCGGTACCGGACACCATTTCCACCGGGGCGAAACTCGGGCGGGCCGGTTTCAGTCGCGGATCGCTGGCTACTGTCGATCAACTGCCTGTTCAGCTGCGCAGCAAACCCTTGAGCTTCGATGCGCCACAATTGTTCACGGTGCCGGACATCTTTCCGAACGGCATGGTCAATTCGGTCACCACTCGCATCGCGGCCGAGGCCGCGCACCGCCTTTTCCCTCGAAAAGCGCGCGGACGTATCCAGAATCTGACGCAGTTCTATCACCCGCTGGATCTGCTGGGTCACTGGAACCGGGCCTATGGCAAGCGGGGCTTTCTGCAATATCAGTTCTCGATGCCGTACGGGGCAGAGCAGCACCTGGCCGACGCGGTGCGGGCGGTGGCCGAGTCGGGGCACCACTCGTTCCTCAACGTGTTCAAGCGGATGGGGGCGAGCAATCCGGCGCCGCTGTCGTGGCCGCACCCGGGATACATGCTGAGCTTGGACTTCGCGCTGACCAGCGGGCTCGACCGGTTCTGTGTCGACCTCGACGAGCGAGTGCGAGCGGCGGGTGGACGGTTGTACTTCGCCAAGGAATCCCGGACGACACCGGAGACGATCGCGGCGATGTATCCCCGCCTCGACGAATGGCGGCGAGTCAGGGATCGCGTCGACCCAGAACGGGTGTTCGCCTCCGATCTCTCGCGACGATTGCAGCTGGTCACCGGGGTTCGACAATAGTGTGTTTCAGATCACGAGAGTCTAAGGTCGAGTGAAATCGGTTCACGGCTAATCGAATTCGCCCCAGATGACGCACGTCACTGTCCGATTTGATCTCTTATGACTTTCTAAGTTACATCTCAGCAACAAACAGTTGGACACTTGATCATGGGTGCTCGATCGAGGGCCTGCGCTCCCCAGGGAGCATCGCCATTGAGGGAAAGACCGCATTCATGAACATCAGCAAAGTCGCCGCGACCTCCGCACTCGTCATCGCCGCGCTCGGCGTCGCCACCGGCACCTCGCACGCCGCTCCGGCACCGGCTCCCGCGCCCGTGCCTGCCTTCCTCGACGGTGTCGGCCATGGCGTGAACCAGGTGCTGCCCGGCATCAACTGGAAGACCGGTATCGAGGGCGACGCTGTCGTCGTCGAGACCGACGCCGGCTCGCTCACCACCGAGAACAACCAGTTCCAGGTGCGCGACAACCAGGGCAACATCGTCGCCGCCCTGCCGCTCGCCTACACCCTCGGCGACCTCGAGTACCCGATCGACGCCGTCGTCGACGGCACCCGCGCCACCCTGACCCCGCGCACCGACGTGGCCTCGGCCCGCCCGTCGACCCTGCTGAAGGACGTCGTCCGCCAGGACGCCTTCGATGACGCCGTCGCCGCCGCGGCCACCCAGTTCGGCATCATCACCGCGATCGGCACTCTCGTCGGCACCCTCGTCGGCGGCCTGGCCGGCTGCGCCATCGGTGGCGTCGGCGGCCTGGTCCTCGGCATCCCGGTGCTCGCCCTCGGCGGCGCCACCGGCATCGCCGGCTGCCTCGCCGGCGCGGCCGTCGGTATCCCCCTCGGTGCGGCCGCGGGCCTGGTGCTGACCGGCGTGCCCGCCGCGATCGCCGTCGGCATCGGCTTCCACAACCGGATCAACGCCCCGGAAAACCAGTAGTCACCGCCGCGAAGGCCCTGCCCCGATACGGGCGGGGCCTTCGTGGTTGTCAGTGCGCCAGCCGGATACGCAATGTTTCGTAGGTGGGGATGAAAACCTTTCGGCGGTAACGCCGTTCGACGATCTCCCAGGGGCGATCGGCGGCGGTGAGCGCTTCCAGAAGCGCGGTGAGTTCGGAGTGGACGAGTTGCGCGCCCAGGCACAGGTGACGGCCGCCGCCGAACCAGAGCTGGCGGGTTTCGGGGTTGTACCCGCGGTCGACACGGAACTCGCCCGCGGCATTGTTGATGGTCCAGGTGAGGATCTTGACGTGTTCGCCCACGCGCAGGTCGCGGTCGGCGACGCGGACATCGGCGGTGACCGAGCGGCCCACGAGGTAGGCCGGGCTGGTCACGCGCAGGGTCTCACGGACCGCGTCGGGGAGCCGATCCGGCGCCGCGAGCAGGGCGCGATGCTGGCCGGTGTCGTGCATGATCGCGACCATCCTGGTCATCGCGCTGGCGAGGGTGTCGGTGCCTGCCACCGCCATCAGGATCGCCAGGCCGCCCGCGTGCTCGACGTCGAGGCCGAGTTCGCGGCAGCGGCCCAGGGTGGTGTCGGGATCGGCCCTGGCGTAGGCATCGGGGACGTTGACGGTGAGCTGCGTCGCCAGCTCCCGGGCGCGGGCCAGGGCGGCGGGGTCCAGCGTGGTCGAGGCCATGGTGCCGAAACCCAGGTTGACCAGCTCTTCGACGTGATGGAACAGTCGCAGGAACAGGGCGTCCTCGTCGTCGGTGTAGTCGCCGCCGATGGCCGCCGCGATGTCTTCGGGACGCATGCCGACCAGGTCGGAGACGCTGCGGCCGACGAGGATCTGCGCACGGGCGGCGATGTCGACGGTCTCCCCCGCGGCGAGCCGGTCGCGCAGGTCACGCAGGTCGGGGCCGATCACCCGCTCGACCAAGGCGTCGGTGTGGGTGAGGGTGAACAGGTCGCGCACTTTGGTCCGCAGGTCGGTGTGCCCCGGACCTTCGAACAGGTCCTCGACCCAGTCGCCGATGACCTGCGCCCACCAGTGCCCGGCCGCACCCTCGGACACGATGCTGAAATGGGTGCTGTCGTTGTAGATCTGGCGGGCCACCAGCGGATCGGAGACGAACCAGCCGAGCTTGGGAACCTTGCGGATCGGCCGCGCGAACCGTCCCAGCAGCAATAATCCGGGCAACCAGGGTTGACCTGCGGCGAGTAGGGTTAGTTCATGGCGTCGGGCAGAGCTCCACACCCCGGGAGAATCTAATCGACCCGGCCCGATTAGTGAAGGTCTGTGGCTAGGATCGGCGAGATGCGCTGGTGCTGATCTGTGCATCACGCGATATCTGGAAGTGAACAAGCATGGTGAGTTCGACAATCGAAGCCGTCGGCGCGTATCTGCCGACCCGGGAAGTGACCACAGCGCAGTTGCTGGCACAGCTGGCCGTCGACGCACCGCTGGATCTGGAGAAGGTCAGCGGGGTCAGAGCGCGAAGGGTACGCGGTGACTCCGAGGACTCCTTCACCATCGCCCTGGCCGCCGCCCGCAGCGCACTGGACAATTCCCGCTACGACGCCGCCGATCTGGATGTGATCATCTCCTGCTCGATCACCCGGACCCGCGGCGAGAATTTCTGCCTGGAACCGTCGTTCGCCCTGATGCTGCGTACCGAACTCGGGGCGTCGCGGGCGATCCACTTCGACGTGTCCAATGCGTGTGCCGGGATGATGACCGGAGTTCTGCTGCTGGACAGCATGATTCGATCCGGCGCGGCGCGGCGCGGCATGGTGGTGTCGGGAGAGTGCATCACGCCGATCGCCGATACCGCGGTGCGGGAGATCTCGCAGAAGTACGACCCGCAGTTCGCCTCGCTCACCGTCGGTGACGCCGGTGCCGCGGTGGTACTCGACGGCACCGACGGCCCCGGGCTCGACTACGTGGAGCTCAATACCAGCGCCGCCTTCGCCAAGTTGTGCCTCGGGATGCCCAGTGATCAGGGGCCCGGGGTCGCGCTCTACACCGACAATCGAGCGATGCACAACGAGTCGCGCTATCTGCTGTGGACCTCGCGGCAGCTGGAGTTCCTCGCCGCGCGCGGTTCCACCTTCGACGCGGAGGGCTACGACTACCTGATCCACCACCAATTCAGCGGCCCCGCTGTGGAATTGATCAACAAGATCGCCGAGCGTGAATTCGACGCCGCGATGCCGCCGGGACTCGCGGTGCTGGACAGGTACGGCAATACCGCGTCGACCTCACATTTCGTGGTGCTGCACGACGCGTTGCGGCAGGGACTGATCGCGCCGGGGTCGAAGGTACTGATGGTGCCTGCGGCCTCCGGGGTGGTCGCCGGATTCTTGTCGGTGACAATCGGCGATCTGCGGGTATAGGACAGTATGGGAATCATCATTTCTTCGGCCACTACGCACAGCGGCGGAGTCAGCTCGGTAGGACAGGCGGCCGATGCCGCGCGCGAGGCGTTGGCGGGGGCCGGTTGCCGACCGGAGCAGGTGAACGCGCTGATCAACGTAGGGGTTTATCGCGATGCCAACCTGGTGGAACCGGCGATCGCGGCACTGATCCAGCAGGCGGCGGGGATCGGGTTGGACTATCGGCGCGGAGACGTGCCGTGTTTGTCGTTCGACCTGATGAACGGGGCCTGCGGGGTGGTGAACGCGGTGGGAGTGGCCGCGTCACTGCTGGCCGATCTGCCCACCGGGCATGTGGTCGTGGTGTCGGGCGATGCGCATCCGTCGGGGCGAGCCAACGCCGAATTCGCGTTCGAGCCCGTCGGTGCGGCCTTCGTACTCGAGAATTGCGCCGACGCCGTGGGTTTCGGCGGCGTCCATGTGAGCGCCGGCGACGTGCTGCCCGATCCACAGGGCTATGTGGAGTTGTCCGCGATGGGAGCCGAAGGCCGGTCCTCGTTGACCGTGGAATTGCGCACCGGCACAACCGAACTCGTCGAGCATGCCGCTACCGCCGCACGCGAAGCGCTGGCGGCCGACGGCATCGACGCCGCACAGGTGGTGCTGCTGTGCGGTAAACCGACCCCCGACTTCGCCGGGGAACTGGCTGCCCAGCTCGGGGTGGGTGCGGTGGTGACCGACGACTTCGCCGCCGACGCGCACACTTCCGCGTTGACCGCCGCGTTCGTGGCGGCGCGCGATGCGGGACTGGCCGATCGGCCGTTGCTGTTCGTTGCCGCAGACGGCGGACCCACCGCCGCGGCGGTGACCTATCGAGGAGTTGATGTGCGGTGACGCGGTCTCGTTCGTTGCATCTGGTCCCGGATGCGGTCGATGCGCCGCCCGGTCGGCATCGGGCGGTGCCCGATCCGGCGTCGGGACCCAGCCGCAAGACGGTGCTGGCGCTGCGGTCGATTCCGATCGCGGGGTGGGTGTTCCTGATCGTCGGCGTGGTGCGCCCGTTCCGTGGCCGGTTGCTGCGGATCGCCTTCTGGATCGACGTGGTCGCGAGCGTCGGGGTGCACGCGGCGCAGATCCCGGCGGCGCGGAAGGTGGCAGCCGAGCGCGGGATCTCGGCTGGTCGAGCCGCGGCGATGACCATGCTGTTCGGGGCTACCTGGTGGAAGACGCTGGGCGAGGGCGACCGGTGATCGCTGCGCCGGGCGTGGTTGGCGCGGCCGGCGGGTTCGCGTCGGGCGGTCCGGACCACGGCACGGTGACGGTGCCCGGCGACGGCGCACCGGTTCGCCGACGGGACAGCGTGGCGCGATGACTGTGCTGGTGACCGGCGCGTCCGGGTTCGTCGGTGGGGCGATCGTGCGCGGGCTGGTGGCGCGGGGCGTGCCGGTTCGGGCGATGGTTCGCACGTCGGCTTCGGCACCGGAGGACGTCGAGGCGGTCGTCGCCGACCTCGCCGACGCTGCCGCGCTGGCGCGGGCGGTCACCGGAGTGCGCGCCGTCGTGCATGCCGCCGCGCTGCTCGGGGAGTTCGGTCGGCCCGCTGATTTCTTCGCCGTGAACGTGGCGGGAACCGATCGGCTGATGCGGGAAGCCGCGGCGGCCGGGGTGGAGCGGTTGGTGTTCATCGGGAGTCCGAGCGCGTTGATGGCGCCCGACGGTGGAGATCAGGTGGGGATCGACGAAACGGTGCCCTACCCCGCGCGGTTCCTGAACAGCTATTGCGAAACCAAAGCTGTCGCTGAGCAATTGGTGCTCGCCGCGGACACACCGGGGTTCACGACGTGTTCGTTGCGACCGCGCGCGGTGTGGGGGCCAGGGGATCGGCGCGGTCCGATCGTGCAGATTTTGGCGAAGCTGCGTGCGGGCCGATTGCCGGATCTGTCCGGTGGGCGCGATGTTCGGGCTTCGCTGTGCTACATCGACCATCTCGTCGACGCTGTCGCGCTCGCGCTGGTGGCCGAGAATGTCGGCGGGCGAGCGTATTTCGTCGCCGACGCGGAGCCGGTGTCGGTGTGGCCGACGCTGGATCTCGTGGCGGCCCGGTTCGCCTTGGCCGGGCCGAGTGTCACCGTGCCCGCGCCGGTACTCGGTGCGGCGTTGGCCACGATCGAGACGCTGTGGCGGATACCGGCGGTCGCCCGGCGGTGGACTCCCCCGCTGTCGCGGTATGCGGTCGCGCTCGTCACCCGGTCGGCGACTTACGACATCGGGCGCGCCGAAAGCGAATTGGGCTACCGGCCGACCGTGCCCTTCGCGACGGGCCTGGACAACTTCCACCGCTGGGTTGCCCACATCGGCGGGCTCGATCAGCTGTTGGAGGACGTGTGAGCAATCCCGAACCCGGCGCTCTCTGGGTGGTGATTCCCGCTTTCGACGAGGAACGTGGCATCGGCAAGACCCTGGAAGCTCTTGCCTCGCAAAAGGACACGGATTTCACCGTGGTCGTGGTCGACAACAACTCGACCGACAGCACCGTCGAGGTGGTCCGGGCATTCGCCGCGGCACATCCGGTGCCACCCATCGTGGTGATCGACGAGCAGCAGAAGGGCACCGGCGCCGCGGCCGATACCGGCATGCGGTACGCGATCGCTGAGGGGGCGACCTATCTCGCGCGTACCGACGCCGACTGCCTGCCCACCTCCGACTGGACCCAGCGGATCAAGGCCGGGTTCGACTCGGGGCTGCGATTGGTGAGCGGCCAGCTGATCCCGCGCACCGACGAAGGCGTTTCGTGGATCGACCGCACGATCATTCGGGTGGCCCTGGAAGTGGCGTCGACCTTCGGCAAGGTGCGCTCGGGGAATCGGGATCCGAAATATCTCGGCCCGTATGTGATGACGCCGGGATGCAATATGGCGATCACCGCCGAATTGTACGTCGCCGCAGGCGGATTCCCGCGCACCGCGATCGAGGACCTGCACGAGGATCGGGCGCTGGTCAACGCGGTGCGCACGATCACCACCGACTATGGTTTGCGCCGGGACGTGCGCGTGTACGGCTCGAATCGGCGGGTGCGCGCCTGGGGTATTCGCAAGACTCTCGCCTGGTACGCCGATCATCGGTACCGACCCGAGGTGGTCGACATCCGGTGAGCACGACTGTCGTTGTCGACGATCGAGGAGAGTATCGATGACCGACTTTCTCGAAAAGCTTGCCGCGCAAGCGGAACGGATTCCGGACGCATCGGCACTCGGCACGGTCGGCAAGCGCGCGCTCACCTATCGGGAACTGCGGGAGACCGTCGGCCGGGTGGCGCACAATCTCGGCGAAGCGGGATTCGCGCCGGGTGATCGGATGCTGTTCTCGATCCGGCCGAGCGTGTCGTCGGTGACGTTGATCTTCGGAGTGATCGCGGCCGGCGGCACGATAGTGTTCGTCGACCCCGGCGTGGGGCCTGAGCTCTTCGCCGCACGCATCGACCTGGTCGAACCGGCTTGGGCAGCAACAGAATCGCTGCTGTACGCCGTGAGCGGGCCGCTCGCCGGGTTCGGGCGCAAGAAGGGGTTGGCGCTGCCGCGGTTCGGCGCGCTCGATGTACGCCATATCCACAGTGGCGTGTGGCTGCCCGGCACACCGTTCGGATCGATTCCGGTGCGGCGGTTCACCGGTGACGCGAGCGAGACAGCGCTACCCCCTGCGGACCCCGATGCGGCGGCCCTGATCGTGTTCACCTCCGGGACCACCGATGAGCCGAAAGCCGTGGTGCACACCCGTGCTTCGCTGAGTGCGGGTCTCGCCGCGATGGGCGGAAGGACCAGCCTGGCGCCCGGCGCCTTCCTGCACACCGAACAACTCATGATGGGGTTGCCCGCTCTGATGGCGGGGGCGCGGTGGGCGATGCCGCGGTATCCCCGGTTCGGCACGCATATCGACCCCGTGCGATTCACCCGGAATCTACGGAGCGCGACGCACGCGTTCTACACACCGGCCGATCTCGCGGTCGCACTGGACGCGGTCGAGAGCGGCGAACTCGCGGCGCCACCGCAGCTGCGTCAGGTGGCTCTGGGTGGAGCGCCGGTCACGTCGGCGCTGCTGCGTCGGGCACAGAAGTCGTTGCCCGACACCGAGTTTCTCGCGATCTACGGGATGACGGAGATCCTGCCGGTGGCGGTCGCGACCGGCGCCGCCAAGCTCGCCCACGACGGTGACCTGCTCGGGGCGCCCGTACGCGGCGTGCAGGCGCGCATCGCCGACGACGGCGAACTCGTGTTGTCGGGTCCGAACCTGTGTCGCGGATACCTCGGCGCGCAGCCCCTGACCGAGATCGCGACCGGCGACCTCGCACGGTGGGACGGCAAGGAACTGGTCCTCACCGGGCGCAAGAAGGACATGATGATCAGGGGCAAGACCAACATCTACCCCGGGCTGTACGAGCCGGTGATCACCGCGATCGACGGTGTGCGGGAGGCGATCATGATCGGCCTGCCGGACGAGATCGGCGACGAGCGAATCGTGCTCGCCCTCGTCGCCGAACCGGGATCCGGTGACATCGTGGCGCTGCTTCGTGAACGACTGCCGCAGATCATCGACACCACCGCCGTACCCGACGACATCGTGGTGGTGGATCGGATTCCGGTCAGCGGACGGACGAACAAGCCGGACCGGGCAGCGCTCCGGGAGATGGTGCGTGGGCTGGTCGCATAGGCCGGCCGACTCCGCGCATCGCGGCGACGGCCGTTCAGCACGCACTGCCGCACTCCACCCGAAATCCCGCTGACTTCGAGGGAGTCGGGGCCGCCACTTCACATTGTCGCCGTGTAGCGGCTCAGCGGGTGACCGCGCGCAGGGTTCGGTCGGCCAAGGATTCGATGCTCTCCCGCGCGAGCATGGTGTCGACATAGCAGAAGGTGATCGACATCGTGGTGCCGAGAGTGGCCACCGCGACTGTCAGCGCGCTGGCGCAGGAATTCGTGCCGGCGACTGTCACCGCGGTGACGTGTAGTGGCTCGACGGTTTCGGGTGGGGTCAGCCTGCCCAAGTTGCTGAGGGTGACGTTCCACGGGGCTCGGCGGTCGACGAGTTCGATAGTGCGCCTGCCGGATTCGAGGGAGCGCGGGCAGCCGTAGCGAATGGCGGCCAGGGCGGTGAGGTCGTTGTGTTTCGCCAATCGTCGGGTCAGTTGGGTTTTCGCCGCGCGCGCCGCATCCCAGAGGGAGTGGGCGCCACCGTAGGGAACGAAGGTGGGAACCACCGCGGTGAACATCCCGGGCTCGTCGTCGGCAGGGGGTGGTCGAAGGCGGGTGCGGATGTCGACCGGAATGCCGATTCCCGCGACGCCACGGGCTCGGGGGGCGATCTCGCCGAGCGCATCGGCCAGGGCGGCAGCCAAGGCCGCGTTCACGGTGACACCGTGCTCGTGGCAGCGGGCGCGCAGTTCATCGAGGGTGTCGCCCTCGATGACCCGAATCACGGTGCGGGTACGACGAATCGGTAGCGGCGGCGGTGTGCCGGGAAGGCTGGTCGGGCGCCGCGCCATCGCGGCGAGTTGGCCGGTGAAATTGGTGCGCAGACAGTGCAGGAGGCCGGTGTGCGCGGAGGGGATGAGGTCGTCGGGGGGTGGGCTCGGCCGGCGCGAGCCGACGGGCCCGGCGGATCCGAAGGCGTAGGCGAGGATTCGCCAGGCCAGCGACGCCATCGAACGGCCGTCGAGCAGGACGTGCGACAACACGAGGATCAGGTCGTGATGTTCCTCGGAAGTGCCAGGGCGGCAAGCCAAATCGATGAGACGACCGGGTGCTGTGGCCAGGTCGATGGGCTCGGCCAGCTGTTCGTCGAAGACGCGGCGCCACTCGTCGGGGTCGTCGACCATGCGGTGCAGGACCGGCAGGTGCGGGTCGGCGGACGGGGCGAAACAAGGGCCGTCGACGACCGTGGTTCGCAGCAGCGGAAATTCTGCGAGCAGCGCGTCCGTGGCCTCTTCCAGCCGGTAGGCGCCGATCGGGCCTCGCACCCGCAATCGGACGACGCAATTCGCCGGCGACAACTGGTCGACGAGCCAGAACCACCGTTCCGATGCCGACAGCGGGCGAGACACCTCACCGTTGCGCACCTGCGCGGCCTCCTTCGGTCGCCACTTCGAGTCCCCCGCGAGCGTAGCGAACGCGGCCGGGGATACTCAGTGCTTTCACATGGCGTTACTACATGCGTATTATGGACTTATGGGTTTCGAGTGGCCTGATTGGGCGATCGCTCACCTGATCGGCATCGAACCCAGCGAGGTTCGGCAGGTCCTCGCAGCGTCACGACGGTGGCCACGCCCGGCCTTCGACGGCCAGGTGACCGTGTTGACGGTGTGGGGGCGCACCACAGCCGGGCGCCCGTTGATCGTGGTGATGCGACAGCGGGAGGACTGGACGTGGGTGATCATCGGCGCACGTGCGATGCGCGCCGAGGAACTGGCGCAATTCGAGCAGTGGGAAAGTGAGGTCGCGGCATGATCGGTCAGCGCCCGGAGGAGGCAGCTCGCGTAACCACAGAGGGCTCCCGAGCATGCCCAGAGGACACAGCATGAGCGAACAGGGACTTCCGTCCAGTAGAGAAGAACTCGCCGATTTCATGGATCGGCTGAGTTTCTCCGACGAGCCCACCGACGCCCCACCACGGCTGCCCGTCAACGAAGACATCATGGTGACAACGTCGATCCGCCTGCCCCTCGGCCTGCACACCCGCCTGAAATCCCTCGCCGACGAACGCCGGGTAGGCGTGTCGACCCTGCTCCGCGAATGGGCCGAAGCAGCCGTCGCCGACATCGACGACGAAGACCAGATGATCTCCCTGGCCGAAGCCAAACGCGCCCTCTCCCGCGTCCACCCGATCCACCGCGCGAGCTGACGAGCGACGCTCAGACCTGCATCGGACCGCCGTTCTCTCGCGGCGAAATGTCCGTCGCGGCCGTCAGCACACGCACCGCACAGGTGATCCCCGGCGCGTTCGCCAACCGAGAAGCGGTGGTGAGCAGGTCGCAGCCGTAAGCCTCGGCCGCGGCGACGTACACGGCGTCATAGGCGGTCGAGTTGTCGTGGAGCTCCCATATTCTCGGGACGAGAACGCGGGTTACCGGCACCTCGGGGTCGAGTTTTTCCACCGCGGTGACCGCTCGGGCCGCTTGCTCGGTGGTGATGGTGCCCGCACGGGTGAAGCGGCGAATCACCGAGAGGACCTCGACGGTCCAATGCGGTGGGGCGATCCAGCGATTGTCGGCTTCCAGGGCAGCGCGACAGCTGTCACCGAGGGGGTCGGGGTTGAGGAGGGCGTGGACGAAGACCGAGGCGTCGACCACGATCACTCGCGGACCTCCGGACCGGGCAGCATCGAATCACGTTCCGCGCGTTCAGCATCCAGGGCCACCACGACTTCCTGCGCGGTGAAGGCGACATCCCACGTAGCGGGACTGAACTGTTTGAGTACCGCGATGTTGTCCTGACGGCGAGCTTCGTCGCGGACCAGGTCGAAGAGGAATGCCTGGAGCGACTGCCCTCGTCGCTGCGCCAGCGCGACCAGCTGATCACGCAGCGGCTCCGGTACGTCACGAATCTGCAAGGCGACCATGCATGCAATTGCACATGTACTGATCGGAACCGGAAATACGACCGAGGCCCCCGCGAAAGAGCAGGGGCCTCGGTCGTGCTGATCAGCTGGATCCGCCTCAGCGGCGGCGCTTGCCCTTCGAGTCGGTGCGGGCGGCCTCGCGGCGTTCGCGGCGGGTGCCGGACTGCTGCTGGCCGCCGTATTCCTGGGCGTCGGAATGGGATTCGGCGTGGCCGTCTTCGGCCGGACCCGAGTAGTTCATCGCACGGGGGGCCTGGTCGCCGATTCCCTTGGCGCGCAGGGCCGGCGGGGCTTGGGTTTCCGCGGGGGCGTCCTGGGGGCGGGCACCGACCGGGGAGCGCAGACCCTTGTCGACGGAGACGCCCTCCGGCTGGGGCTGTTGGACCTCGACCTGGAGGTTGAACAGGAAGCCGACCGATTCCTCCTTCAGACCCTCCAGCATGGCGGCGAACATGTCGAAGCCTTCACGCTGGTACTCGACCAGGGGGTCGCGCTGGGCCATCGCGCGCAGGCCGATGCCCTCCTTGAGGTAGTCCATCTCGTAGAGGTGTTCGCGCCACTTGCGGTCCAGGACCGAGAGCAGGACCTGGCGTTCCAGGTTGCGCATGGCCCCTTCGCCCGCGAGGCCGTCGATTTCCTTTTCGCGCTTCTCGTACGCGTTGTGGGCGTCTTCGACCAGCAACTCACGCAGCTCGTCGCGAGTGAGTTCGCCCGCGTCGCCGGTGGCGGTCTCGCCGGTGATCTCCTTGTGGTCCAAGGTGACCGGGTACAGGGTCTTGAGAGCGGTCCAGAGCTTGTCCAGGTCCCAGTCCTCGACATAGCCCTCGGCGGTGGCGCCGTCGACGTAGGCGGTGGTCACGTCGGTGATCATGTTCTGAACCTGACCCTCCATGTCCTCGCCGCGCAGGATCTGGTTGCGCTCGCCGTAGATGACGGTGCGCTGCTGGTTCATGACCTCGTCGTACTTCAGCACGTTCTTGCGGATCTCGAAGTTCTGCTGCTCGACCTGGGTCTGGGCGCTCTTGATGGCCTTGGAGACCATCTTCGCCTCGATCGGGACATCGTCGGGCAGGTTCAGCCGGGTCATGATGGCCTCGAGCGCGGCACCGTTGAAGCGGCGCATCAGCTCGTCGCCCAGCGACAGGTAGAAGCGGGACTCGCCCGGGTCGCCCTGACGGCCGGAACGACCACGCAGCTGGTTGTCGATACGACGCGACTCGTGGCGCTCGGTGCCGAGCACGTAGAGACCACCGGCCTCGCGGACCGTCTCGGCGTCGTCCTCGGTCTGCTTCTTGACCTGCTCGAGCGCCGAGTGCCAGGCGGCCTCGTACTCGTCGGGGGTGTTCACCGGGTCGAGGCCCTGCTTGCGCAGCAGGATGTCGGCGATGATGTCGGCGTTGCCGCCGAGCACGATGTCGGTACCACGACCGGCCATGTTGGTGGCCACCGTGACCGCGCCGGGGCGACCGGCCTCGGCGATGATCTGGGCTTCCTGCTCGTGGAACTTCGCGTTCAGAACAGAGTGCGCCACCCCGCGTTTGGTGAACTGCTTGGACAGGTACTCCGAGCGCTCCACGCTGGTGGTACCGATCAGGACCGGCTGGCCCTTCTCGTGCCGCTCGGTCACGTCGTCGACGACGGCGGCGAACTTGGCCTCTTCCGACTTGTAGATCAGGTCGGCCTGGTCCTTGCGGACCATCGGCCGGTTGGTCGGGATCGGCACGACGCCGAGGTTGTAGATCGAGTGCAGCTCGGCGGCCTCGGTCTCGGCGGTACCGGTCATGCCGGACAGCCGGTTGTAGAGGCGGAAGTAGTTCTGCAGGGTGATCGTGGCCAGGGTCTGGTTCTCCGGCTGGATCTCGACCTTCTCCTTGGCCTCGATCGCCTGGTGCATGCCCTCGTTGTAGCGGCGGCCGACCAGGATGCGCCCGGTGAACTCGTCGACGATGATCACTTCGCCGTCGCGGACGATGTAGTCCTTGTCGCGCTGGTAGAGCTCCTTGGCCTTGATGGCGTTGTTCAGGTAGCTCACCAGCGGCGAGTTCGCGGCCTCGTAGAGGTTGTCGATGCCGAGCTGATCCTCGACGAACTCCACGCCCGCCTCGTGCACACCGATGGTGCGCTTCTTGATGTCGACTTCGTAGTGGACATCCTTCTTGAGCAGCGGCGCGATGCGCGCGAACTCGGCGTACCACTTCGAGGAGGCATCGGCCGGGCCCGAGATGATGAGCGGGGTGCGGGCCTCGTCGATGAGGATGGAGTCGACCTCGTCGACCACGGCGAAGTTGTGCCCACGCTGGACCAGATCGTCCAGGGAGTGAGTCATGTTGTCGCGCAGGTAATCGAAGCCGAACTCGTTGTTCGTGCCGTAGGTGATGTCGGCGGCGTAGGCCACCCGACGCTCGGCCGGGGTCATGCCACCCAGGATCACGCCGACCTCGAGGCCGAGGAAACGGTGCACGCGGCCCATCCACTCGGAGTCGCGCTTGGCGAGGTAATCGTTGACGGTGACCACGTGCACGCCGTCGCCGGAGATGGCGTTGAGGTACGCGGGCAGCACACAGGTCAGGGTCTTGCCCTCACCGGTCTTCATCTCCGAGATATTGCCCAGGTGCAGCGAGGCGCCACCCATGATCTGAACCTTGTAGTGCTTCTGGTTCAGCACCCGCCACGACGCCTCACGCGCCACGGCGAAGGCCTCGAGCAGCAGGTCGTCGAGGGTTTCCCCGTCGGCGTAGCGCCGGCGGAACTCGTCGGTCTTGGCGCGCAACTCCTCGTCGGTCAACGCTTCGATCTCGTCGCCGTACGCGATGACCTCATCGGCGAGGTTCGAAAGCCGCTTGACCATGCGACCTTCACCAATCCGTAGCAACCTCGTCAGTGTCAGCGCAGGCACGGGTCTCGTCAGTCCTCTGGTCGGAGTTGTGTTCAACGGCGATGGTAGTCCGCAGACCACCGTACCCGGGCGCGTGGACCCGTGCCCGACGTACCGGCGCAGTCATTGCCCCAGGTCACGATACTCGGCGAGCCTCGTTGCCCGGCACTGCTGTTCACCTGCCGTGACGTAGGATGTAGCGCGTGCCCGATCAGCGCCGTACGGCACCGGAAGGAGCTTCGGAGCGCGTGATCACGAGATTGACGCCGCAGGACGCGTCGTTCTATCGGCTCGAGTCGAGCAGCAACCCGATCCACATCGGCTCTCTCGCGATCCTGAACAACTCCGCGCCGGACGTCGCGGGACAGGTTCTGGACTACGAACGCCTTGTCGACCTGGTCGAATCCCGGCTGCCGATGGTGCCGCGCTACCGCCGCAAGGTGCGCGAGATCCCGCTCGCCATGGGTAGGCCGGTATGGGTCGAGGACAGCCGTTTCGACATCAGCTATCACATCCGGCGCTCGGCGCTGCCCGGTCCCGGCAGCGACTCCCAGCTCTACGATCTCGTCGCGCGGCTCGCGTCGCGACCCCTGGATCAGGGGCGACCGCTGTGGGAGATGTATCTGATCGAGGGGCTCGCCGACGGTCGCGCCGCGGTGTTCACCAAGTCGCACTCGGCGCTCGTCGACGGTGACACCGCCCTCGAGATCGGGCACGTGATCCTCGACAACTCCCCGCTGCCGCGCGAACTCGCCGACGACTCGTGGCGCGCGCCACGCGAGCCCACCGATGTGGAATTGCTGGCCGGGGCACTGTCGCAGCTGGCCGCGCAGCCGCGCGAGGCCTACAGCGTGGTGCGCGACGCGGGATCGAACGCGTTCGGAGTGGTGCGCGGCACGCGGATGGCGGTGAAAGCCGCGGCCAATGTGGTGCGCGCGGCGACCTCGAGCGCCGCGCCGGACAGCCCCCTCAACGCCCGCACCTCACGCAGCCGCCGCTTCGACGTGGTGCGCACGGATCTGGAGGACTACCGCACGATCCGCCGCCACTTCGACTGCTCGATCAACGACACGGTGCTCGCGGTGGTCACCGGGGCGCTGCGCAACTGGTTGCTCTCGCGCAACGAAGCGCTGGTCGAGTCGACCAATCTGCGCGCTGTGGTGCCGATGTCGGTCTACGTCGACGGCGACAACCAGCTGACCCCGGCCAGCGAGGTGTCCTCGTTCCTCATCGATCTGCCCGTCGGCGAACCGAATCCGACGATGCGCCTGTCGCATATCTCGCACGCCACCGAGGCCGCGGGCAGGCAGCGTCGCGGGGTGCGGGCGCGCACGCTCGTGCACCTGGCCGGATTCGCGCCCGCGAGCCTGCACGCGATGAGTGTGCGGGCGGCGAGTACGTTCGCCGACAACAGTTTCAATCTGGTGATCACCAACGCGCCGGGACCACAGACCGCGATGTACATCGGCGGGGCACGCATGCTGGAGATGTATCCGGTATCGCCGCTGCTGCGCAATCAGACGTTGAGTTTCGGACTCACTTCGTACGACGGTCAGGTCTTCTACGGACTCAACGCCGACCGCGACGCCATGGCCGATATCGATGTCCTCGCGGCATCGGTGCACGAATCGATGGAGGAGTTGCTCGGTGCCTGTCTCTGAGAACGACACGATGCGCGTCTACATCCCGGCGACGATTCCGATCCTGCGCCAACTCGTCGACGAGCAGCAACTGCTCCCGCTCGGCGCGACCGCGTTCGCGGTGACGCCCACGCTGCGCGAGGCGTACGCCGCGGGCGACGACGACGAACTCGCCGAAGTGGCGATGCAGGAAGCCGCCCGCGCCTCCCTGCGCCTGATCGCCGCCGAGCGCGACAGCCTCGACGATCCGGACATCGCCGACGGTGACGCGGCAGGCCCGAGCAGCCCGGTGTATCGGCGCGCGGTGATCGCCGCGGATGTGCCCGGGGCGAAACTGCGGCCCGATCTCGACGATGCGGTGGTGAAGTTGTCGGGTCCGATCACCTTCCGCCAGGTCGCCGCGGCGCATGTCGACCTGGCCGACGCCGAGCCGCAGGTCGCCAAAGCCGTGGACGTCATCGACGCCGCCGATCTCGGTGACACCGACGCCGAATTCGTGCTCGGTGACGCCGAGGACCACCAGCTTGCCTGGTACGCGCCGCAGGAACTGCCGTTCCTGCTCGAGCTGTTGTAGGTTTCGGCGGTGGGGCGCGGCGGTTGCCCAATGTTCACAACTGGCGCTGAACCTACGATGCCGTAACCTGGCTGCCAGCGAGCCGCCCCACGGTGGCCAGATGCACGACAGGGAGTAACGGCACAGATGGTCCTGAACAAGTTCCGGGAATGGCTCGAAGCACCGGCGGCGCAGGTCGCCGACCGCGGCGGCAAGCTGAACGTGTTGCGTGGTGCGGTAGCCCGGGTGACCACTCCCCTGCTGCCCGACGACTACCTGCACCTGGCCAACCCACTGTGGTCGGCGCGCGAGCTGCGCGGGCGCATCGTCGAGGTGCAGATGGAGACCGCCGACTCGGCGACCCTGGTGATCAAGCCGGGCTGGGGCTTCGATTTCAAGTACCGTCCCGGGCAGTACATCGGCATCGGCGTGCTGATCGACGGACGCTGGAACTGGCGTTCCTACTCGCTCACCTGTCCGCCGGACTGGACCGGCGAGGGTGGCAAACGACTCATCTCCATCGCGGTGAAGGCGATGCCGGAAGGCAAGTTGTCCAGCCACCTCGTCAACGGGGTGTCCGAGGGCACGATCGTGCGGCTGGCCGCGCCACAGGGCGGGTTCGTCCTGCCCGAGCCGCCACCGGCCAAGGTGCTGTTCCTCACCGCAGGCAGCGGGATCACGCCGGTGATGTCGATGTTGCGCACGATGGACCGCCGCGACGGTGTCCACGATGTGGTGCACGTCCATTCCGCGCCCACCGACGCCGACGTGATGTTCGGCGCCGAACTGCGCGCCCTGCACGACAAGCACCCCACCTTCGTCTCGCACCTGCAGCTCACCGACGAGCAGGGCCTGTTCTCGTTGGCCGGCCTCGACGAGCTCTACCCCGACTGGCGCGAACGCGAGACCTGGGCCTGCGGCCCCGCCCCGATGCTCGACGCGATGGAGAACCACTGGAAGAACGCGGGTGTGGCCGACAAGCTGCACATCGAGCGCTTCGAGGTGGAACGCTCCGCGATCGGCGAGGGCGGCACCGTGACCTTCGGCTCCACCGGGCGCACTCTCACCGTCGACGGTGCCACCAGCCTGCTCGAAGCCGGCGAATCCGTCGGCGTGCAGTTGCCGTTCGGCTGCCGGATGGGCATCTGCCAGACCTGCGTGGTGACCCTGTCCGCCGGACACGCCCGCGACCTGCGCAACGGTGACGAACGTCAGCCCGGCGACAAGGTGCAAACCTGCATTTCCGCCGCCGCGGGCGACTGCACGCTCGACATCTGACTGAGTACTCGACACGTTAGCGGGTATCCTCGAAAACAAGCGCCGGTCATATACTGTGATCGGCGACAATCTCACAGGCCCAGGAGGATCCCCGGTGGCCATCGCCGATATTCAGGCCTTCGCCCATCTGACGGCGGCCGACATCGAGACCCTGGGAAAAGAACTCGATTCGATTCGCCGCTCGGTGGAGACCTCCCGCGGTGAGCGTGACGCCAAGTACATCCGTCGCACCATCGCCGCCCAGCGCGCCCTCGAGGTCGCTGGGCGCGCGGTGCTGTTCGGTAGCCGTAACCGCTGGGCGTGGCTCGGCGGCACCGCGATGCTCTCGGTCGCCAAGATCATCGAGAACATGGAGCTCGGCCACAATGTGAGCCACGGCCAGTGGGATTGGATGAACGATCCCGAGATCCACTCCACCAGCTGGGAGTGGGACATGACGGGCACGTCGGCGCAGTGGCGGCGCGCGCACAACTATTCGCACCACACCTACACCAACGTCCTTGGCAAGGACGAGGATCTCGGTTTCGGCATTCTGCGGATGACGCGTGACGAACAGTGGCGCCCACTGCATCTGGCCCAGCCCGCCGCCAATCTGCTGCTGGCCGCCACCTTCGAGTGGGGCATCGCGCTGCACGATCTCGGCATCGAGAAGGAGCTGGCGGGAATCGACGCGGGCGCCCTGACCTCGCCGCCCGATCTCGATTTCTACCGCAAGGCCGGACGTCAGGTCGTCAAGGACTTCGTGTTGCATCCGGCGATCACCGGGCCGGCCTGGAAGTCGACGATGAAGGCCAACGCCACCGCCAATCTGGTGCGCAACCTGTGGGCCTACGCCGTCATCTTCTGCGGCCACTTCCCGGACGGTGCGCAGAAGTTCACCGCCGAACAGCTCGACGGGGAGACCCAGGGCGAGTGGTACCTGCGCCAGATGCTGGGCAGCGCCAATTTCAAGGCCGGTCCGGTGATGGCGTTCATGAGCGGCAATCTCTGCTACCAGATCGAGCATCACCTGTTCCCCGACCTGCCGAGCAACCGGTACTCGGAGGTGGCGGTCCGGGTGCGCGAGCTGTGCGACAAGTACGACCTGCCCTACACCACCGGCTCACTGGGCAAGCAGTACCTGCTGGCGTTCCGCACCATCCACAAGCTGGCGCTGCCCGACCGATTCCTCAAGCGCACCGCCGACGATGCGCCCGAGACGTCGTCGGAGCGCAAGTTCGCCGGTATCTCGCTGCCCGAGAGCCTGCGGGTGGACCCGGAGACCGGCAAGCGTTTCGGCCTGCGTTCGGCGCTGCACGACGCGAAGCTCTCGCTCGAGATGAAGGCGCGCCACGAGAAGGAAGTACTGCGCGAGGCCAAGACGGCCCTCAAGGCGCGAGCGCGGCAGGAGAAACTGGCGCTGCGCGAAGCCAAGCGAGCGTTGGGCGAACGTGCCGTGCACGAGCGGGGTGTGTTGCGCGACAAGGCGGCTCGCCGGATGGCCAGACCCGCCCGATAACATTCACATCTCGGGCACGCAATAGGACTTATCACACATTTCGTCCCGAAAATCGCCAACCTACGCTCTCGTAACTTACGGTACTGTAGCCGCCATGGCGATCTCGGATGTCAAGGAATACGCACACCTCACCGCAGCGGATGTCGAAGCTCTAGGTGCGGAGTTCGATGCGATCCGCCGGGAAATCGAATCTTCCCGCGGCGCGGCCGACGCGCGCTATATCCGCAATGTCATCCGGTTACAGCGCGCGCTGGAGATCAGCGGCCGCACGGTGCTGTTCGCCAGCTTCCTGCCCCCGGCCTGGCTGGCCGGTGTCGCCCTGCTCGGCTCCGCCAAGATCATCGAGAACATGGAGATCGGGCACAACGTCATGCACGGGCAGTGGGACTGGATGAACGATCCGGAAGTCCACTCCACCTCGTGGGAATGGGACAACGCCGGACCGTCGGCGCACTGGAAGATCACCCACAACTTCCTGCACCACAAGTACACCAACGTGCTCGGCATGGACGACGACATCGGCTACGGCCTGCTGCGCGTCACCCGTGACCAGCGCTGGATGCCCTTCTACCTGGGCAACCCCATCTACAACTTCGTGCTGCAGGCACTGTTCGAGTACGGCGTCGCGATCCAGCATCTCGAGCTGGGCAAGGTCGCGAAGAAGAAGTGGGACAAGGATTCGCCCGAGTGGAAGCAGTTCGAGGCCGACCGCACCCTGGTGCTGAAGAAGATCGGCAAGCAGGCCGCCAAGGACTACCTGGTCTTCCCGCTGCTCACCGGCCCGTCGTTCGTCACCACGCTCACCGCCAACATCGCCGCCAACGTGGTGCGCAATGTGTGGACCAACGCGATCATCTTCTGCGGTCACTTCCCCGACGGCGCCGAGAAGTTCACCAAGGCCGACATCGAGAACGAGACCAAGGGCGAGTGGTACCTGCGCCAGATGCTGGGCAGCGCCAACATCAGCGGCGGACCGCTGCTGCACTTCATGAGCGGCAACCTCAGCCACCAGATCGAGCACCACCTGTTCCCCGACCTGCCCAGCAACCGTTACGCCGCCATCGCGGTGCGCGTGCGCGAGCTGGCCGAGAAGTACGACCTGCCCTACACCACCGGCTCACTGCCGGTGCAGTACTTCAAGTCGTGGCGCACCATCCTCAAGCTCTCGCTGCCGAACAAGTACCTGCGCCACACCACCGACGACGCGCCGGAGACCAAGTCCGAGCGCCTGTTCGCCGGCAACACCACCCCCTCGATCGACCCGGTGACCGGGCGTCGCCAGGGCTTGCGCACCGCGCTGGCCGCCGGTCGCAAGCTGGCCCGCCGATCGATGGCCTGATCGGCTGCGGTTGTATGGTCGGCGTGAGTGCCGACCAACTGAGCGTCTACGACGCGATCCGCCTGCGTCGTGACGTGCGCGCCGAATTCACCGGCGAGCCCGTCGACGACAACACCCTGTGGCGGATTCTCGACGCCGCGCATCGCGCGCCCAGCGTCGGGAATTCACAGCCGTGGGACTTCGTCGTGGTTCGCCAGGCCGACACCCTGCGCCGTTTCGCCGAGCACGTGGCCGACAAGCGAGTGGAGTTCGGTGCGTCGCTGCCCACCGAACGGGCAGCGACGTTCGCGCCGATCAAGATCGACGGAATCGTCGAGAGCGGCACCGGAGTGGTTGTCACCCACGATGATTCGCGCGGTGGGCCACAGGTACTCGGCCGGGCGAGCGTGCCCGAGACGGGCGTGTACTCGACGGTGCTGGCGATCCAGAACCTCTGGCTCGCGGCGACGGCGGAGCGGGTAGGGGTGGGCTGGGTGTCGTTCTACGATCCGGAGTTCCTGCGCGAACTCGTCGGCCTGCCCCTCGCGATCAAGCCGGTGGCCTGGCTGTGCGTGGGGCCGGTGAGCGAGTTCCAGCAGGTGCCGGATCTGGAACGGTTCGGGTGGCGGGCGGGGCGCTCGCTGACCGAGGCCGTGCATCACGAAACCTTCGGCGGCTGAACAAGATCCGGGCACCCGCACACAGCGGGCGCCCGGATCGGTCGTGGTTCTAGGCCAGCTTGATCAGGCCGTAGTCGAAGGCGTGTCTGCGATAGACCACCGACGGGCGGTCGGTCTCGCTGTCGTGGAACAGGAAGAAGTCGTGGCCGACCAATTCCATCTGATACAGGGCGTCGTCGACCGACATCGGTGTCGCGGTGTGCACCTTGGTGCGCACGATATGGCCGGGTCCGGTCTCGTCGACCGCCTCGTCGTGGTCGTGGGCAGCGGAACCGTCCGGCTGGGCGAACAGCGACTCGTCGACCAGTGTCGCGGTGGCCTGCGCGACCGAGACGGGCGTCTTGTCGCCGTAGTGCACGACGCGCCGCTTGTCCTTGGTCCGGCGCAGTCTGCTCTCGATCTTCTGGGTGGCCGATTCGAGCGCGGCATAGAAGCTGTCGGCGCACGCCTCGGCGCGCACGATCGGTCCACGGCCGCGCGCGGTGATCTCCACACGCTGGCAGGCCTTGCGCTGACGACGGTTGCGTTCGTGGAACAGTTCCACATCGAAGAGGAAGATCGACGGGTCGAAGCGCTCGAGCCGAGACAGCTTCTCCGCGACGTAGATTCGATAGTGGTCAGGAATTTCGACGTTGCGACCGGAGACCACCACTTCGGCGTTCGGTGTCTCGTATTCGCTCGTCTCGGTGGCACCGTTCTGGAGTGCCGTGGGTTCAGCATCTTGCACTGATGCCCGTGAAGAAGTCGTCACGCGTACCTCCCGGATATGGCCGCACAACTGAAACGAAGCGCGGCGGGATTGAGCTGTGCCGATCGGGAATCGCCCGGCACCTGTATCCGCGGCACCACCTCCCAAACTTGTGGTTCGGTGTGTGCTCGCGACGCTAGTCCGCCATCGGCAAGTCCGCCACTGTTCACGCGAACTTTCATCAGTCAAGCCGCGCAGGTCACCAAAACAGCCTGCGGAACTATGCCGATTCGGCTAAGAACCCGTGTCGATTCACAGGCGGTGGCGCCGGTGGTGAGTACATCGTCGACCAGCACCACCTGCGTGTTCACGCCGATGGCCGCCCACTTCGCCGGGTCGGCGTCGGTCATGATCTTGTCGCGCAGATTGTGGGCACGTTCACGCGGCGTCAAGCCCACCGAATCGCGGACTCCGCGGGCCATCCGCAGCAGCGGCACGGTTCGGCAATCGGTCAGCCATCGCGCCGCGGCCGCCGCCGAGCGGGCCACCGGGTCACCGCCGCGGCGTCGGGCCACCGAGGCTCTGGTCGGGGCAGGCACGAGCAACAACGGGCGCCCGGGGGCACGCAATCGGGTCAGCGCGTCGGCCAGCGCCGAGCCGAGCGGGGCGGCGAGGTCGCGCCTGCCCTGTTCCTTGGCTGCCAGCACCGCGCGCCTGCCCGCACCGGCGTAGGGGCCGAGGGCCCAGCACGGAACACCCGGATCGGCGCGTGGCCACACCCGGACGGGACCCCGGCCGAGCTCGGCGGCACATCCGGCACACCATTGCTCGCCGACCGAACCACAGCCACCACACCGGTCGGGCAGGATCAGATCCAGCAGCGCCTTCATAGCGAGCAAGCATGGCAGCGGGCACCGACACACTCAGCTGGGCAGCACCGGCACAACCTGATCTCCGGTCAATCCGGGTACCTCTCGCCAGAAACGGTCGTTGCGGGTGGGATCGGCGGTCTGCAGCTGCAGGACGGCACGGGAATCGGCCACGTACTGCGTGGCCGGGGCCGCCGTCACCACCCGTACCGGCGGGGTGAGGTTCTGCGAGGTCACGGCGGTGAACTGGGAACCGTCGATGGAGACGGTGAAGACCGGATCCACATTGCCTTCGCGAGCCACCATGACGGTGTCACCGGTGATCCAGCTCAGCGAGACCGCCCGCGAGCTCAAGCCCAGCGCCACCGGCAGCGGGGAGGTCAGGGCGTACTTGCCGTCCCGGCGCCGTTCGACCACCGCGACGTAGACCTTGCCGTCGGCGATCAGCGCCGCCCGTACGCCGGTGCGCGAGATCGCCACCTCGCTGATCGGGGCGCGCGGAGCGCCCGCGCCTTCGAACAGGGCCGTGGTGTCGACGTCCTCGGTGGAGACGTTGCCGGTGGCGCGATCGGTCACCGCCCGGATGACCCGCTCACCATCGATCACCGTCCAGGCGGCGCCGCCGTCGCTGGTCCACGACGGGCGCGCGATGCTCGCGCCCTCGGCGACCGCGAACGCCTTGGCGCCGTAGTTGCCGATGAGCAGGGTGTGGGCGGTTTCGGGCTCCGGTTTACCCGCGTCGGCGACCGCGGCGACGAACTGGCCGTCGGCCGAGATACCGACCGACTGCAGGTTGGTCGCCTCGCCGAACGAACCGCTCGGCGTGACGATCCCGTCCGGAGTGACCTGAACCAGGGTGCCGTTGCGCAGCGCGTGCAGGCCGATCCGGTTCTGGCCGGGCGCCGACGCGCTGTACTGGTCGACGTCGGCCATCGACCACCCGTTGGCCGCGTAGCGGTCGTCGAGCGGTTTGCCGTCGGCGAGCAGTACGTACGGGCCGAGGATGTCGGCGTCGGACAGGGTGAGCACCACCTGCGCGGCGAGGAGTTCGCGCTCGCGTTGGCCGAGTCCGCCGACCCCGGCGAAGTCGATGCGCACCCCGCCGATGCCGATGCCGACATCACCCGGTTCGTTGTTGGCCTTGGTGATCGGACCGCGCAGCGAGACCGGTTGCGCCAACTGGTTTCGCACCACCGGAGCGATCGCCGATTGCGGACCTTCGGCGAGCATGCCGATCAGGCGCTCGGTGACCTGCGCGCGCGGCGCCGAGATCCAGCGCGGATCCGGGACGAGCAGCGAATTGCCGGGGTCGATGTAGTGCAGAACGTAGCGGTTGTAGGACTTGACGAAAGCGTCGTTGTCCATCACGACGCCCGGCGGCAGATCGGTGATCCGCCACTCGCCGTTGATCTTGCTCATCTCGATCTTGTTCTCGATGGTGCCCTCGGTGGCGCGGTAGCCGCCGTCACGAGCGAGCTCACCGACCTTGCGGGCGCGCAACACATAGCTGGCCTTGTCGGCCGTGCGCGACTCGCGCAGCATGTCGGGGCGGTCGTCGACAACGGTGGTACTCGCCTCGTCGTTCCAGCTGCCCGCCGTCTCGGGCGCCATGTACTGGCGGGCCGCGGCGTGCCGGTCGGTGGGGTCGGCGCTGGCGGTGAGGAAGTCGCCCAGCAACAGGTCGGGGTCGCGGCCGGAGATCGGCGGGGTCGGCCCTTCCGAGGTGGGGGCGCGGTTGATCGTGCCGAGCGCCTGGGGCGCGGAGGACTCCGGCAGGCTGGCGCAGCCGGTGAGCACCATCAGCGCGGCGAGCACCGCCGCGACCAGTGCGCCGCCGTGCCGATCCCGACGATCACCACGCGCACTGGTCATGACTTCCTGTCTCTGGTCTCGGTGGGCATCGAATCGTCGCGGTCGACTTCGGCGCTGCGGCCGTTGGTCTCCGGATGCGCGCCGGTCGGCGGCGGATCGACTTCGGGTTCCTCCGCCGACGGGTCGGCGTGGTGCGGTTCGTCGGCCCCCGCTTCGACAACCGTCGGGTCGACAACCGAGGAGTCGGCTTCCGTCGCCTCGACCCCGCTCGACTCGGCGGGTTCGGCGGGATCGGCGGGATCGGCTTCGATGATCGTCGGCTCGGGGGGCTCGATCTCCGGCAGCGCGGGGACCTTGCGCAGCATCGGTTCCAGGGCCAGCGGGCTCTGCCCGAGCTTGCGGCCGCGCACCATCGGCAGCAGCAACCGGAAGCTCGCGCCGACACCCGGATCGCCCCACGCTTCGAGTCTGCCCTCGTGCAGATTCGCGTCCTCGACACTGATCGACAAGCCCAATCCGGTACCGCCGGAGCGTCGAACACGCGACGGATCCGAGCGCCAGAACCGGTTGAACACCAGCTTCTCCTCGCCCGGCCGCAGCCCGACGCCCTGATCGCGCACCACTGTCGCGACGGCATTGGCCTCGGCGTCACCGCGCATGCGGATCAGCACCGGCTTGCCCTCGGAGTGATCGATGGCGTTGGCGAGCAGGTTGCGCAGCACACGCTCGACGCGGCGCGGGTCGACCTCGGCGACCACCGGCTCCTCGGGCAGGTCGATCACCACCTCGATCTCGGCATCGCGGGCCAGATGGCGCACCGTGGAGATCGCGGCTCGCGCGCACATCCGCACATCCAGCGATTCGATCTGTAGTTCGGCCACCCCGGCGTCGTGGCGGGAGATCTCGAGCAGGTCGTTGAGCAGGCCCTCGAACCGGTCGAGCTCGTTGACGAGCAGTTCGGAACTGCGCGCCAGCGCCGGGTCGAGATCGTCGCTGGAGCCGTGGATGAGGTCGGCGGCCATGCGCACGGTGGTGAGCGGGGTGCGCAGTTCGTGGCTGACATCGGAGGTGAAACGGCGCTGCAGATTGCCGAATTCCTCGAGCTGGGTGATCTGGTTCGACAGACTCTCGGCCATCTCGTTGAACGCCTGTGCCAGCCGCGCCATGTCGTCCTCGCCGCGCACCAGCATGCGTTCTTTGAGTCGGCCGTCGGCGAATCGGCCCGCGATCCGCGCCGCCGACCGGATCGGCAGCACAACCTGCCTGGTGACCAGGGCGGTGATCGCGGCGAGCAACACCAGCAGCACCACACCACCGATGAGCATCGTGCCGCGCATCAGCGACAGGCTCGATTCCTCGCTGGCCAGCGGGAAGATGAGGTAGATCTCGAGGGTGGCGACCTCGGCGCTCGGGCTGCCGATGACCAGTGCGCGCCCTCGGTAGCCGTCGGGGTCGGCGACGGTGGTGAACTGGTAGGAGACCTGGTTGCGCTGGACGAACCGGCGCAGTTCCTGGGGCACCTCCCCGAGTGGTCCCGCCGGGATCTCGTGCGGCGGGGTACCACCGACCATCGCCAGCGCCGAGGTGAAACTGCCCGCGGCGCCACTGGACTGACCGGTGCCGCCACGGCTCGACAGCGCAGCACGCGCGTCGGCCAGTTGCTGCTCCTGGCTGTTGCCGGTTTGGATGCCGGACATCTTGTTCTCGATCGTGCTGCGGGCGCGCACCATCTCCTCGACAGCCGCGTTGATCTTGGCTTCGAGGAGCCGATCGGTGATCTGACCGGTCAGCACCACCCCGAGGATGGTGATCACGATGAGCGACAGGGTCAACGTCGACACGATGACCCGCAGCTGCAGCGACCGGCGCCACAGGTGGCCCAGCGCGGTCCCGACGGCCTGGAACCAGACCATGATCGGGGTCGCCCAACGCCGCAGCTGCGCCACTGGACCAGTGGTCACAGCGGCGCCCCGCAGTGACCGATCACGGCGGTCCGGCCTTGTACCCGACACCGCGAACGGTCAACACGATCTCCGGGTTCTCCGGATCCTTCTCGACTTTGGCGCGCAGCCGCTGGACGTGCACGTTCACCAGACGGGTGTCGGCGGCGTGCCGGTAGCCCCACACCTGTTCGAGCAGTACCTCGCGGGTGAACACCTGACGTGGTTTGCGCGCGAGTGCGACCAGCAGGTCGAACTCCAGTGGGGTGAGCGAGATCTGTCCGGGGCCGCGAGTCACCTTGTGCGCGGGCACGTCGATGACGATGTCGGCGATCGAGAGCAGCTCGGCGGGCTCGTCCTCGGTGCGGCGCAGGCGCGCGCGCACGCGGGCGACGAGTTCCTTCGGTTTGAAGGGTTTGACGATGTAGTCGTCGGCGCCGGACTCCAGGCCGAGGACCACATCGACCGTGTCGGTCTTGGCGGTGAGCATGACGATCGGAACGCCGGAATCGGCCCGCAGCACACGGCATACGTCGATGCCGTTCATGCCGGGCAGCATCAGGTCCAACAGAACGAGGTCGGGGCGGATCTCCCGCACGGCCGACAGGGCCTGTGTGCCGTCGCCGACCACGTGCGGGTCGAACCCTTCCCCGCGCAAGACGATGGTCAGCATCTCAGCGAGCGCCATATCGTCGTCGACGACCAGAATCTTGGGCTTCATAGTCCTATGTTGTCATCTCCCAGGCCAGGATCGGGCCGCCACGCCATTAATGGTGCGAACCCGTCGCGTATCCAACCTTATCCGGAAAAGATTTCCGTACAGAGGCTGAGTAGCGCTGGCCTATCGTCATCGGATCGGTATGTCCACCACCGGCCGAACCAGTCGCGGTCGGCGAGTTCACGATAGACCTCGCCGGTGCGCTGCTGCAGACCGCCGTCCCGTTCGTAGGCGTCGAGGGCGCGGGCGTCGTCGAGTTCGCCACGGCGACGGGCACGTTCGGCGGCAACCTCGGTGGGAACGTCGAGCAACACGGTGAGATCCGGGGCGGGCAATTCGAGCCTGCCGAACTCCAGATCGCCCACCCACGACACCATTTCGCCATCCGCGTCCTGCTCGGCGCGCGCGGCCGAATAGGCGGCGTTGGAGGCCACCCAGCGGTCGAGGATCACGATGTCGTTGCCACCCAACAGGTCCGCCAGTTCCGCGCGCGCGGCGGCCCGATCGAGGGCGAACATGATCGCCATGCCGTTGATCGACCCGGCCAGGTCACCATTGCCGCCACGCAGCGCTTCCGCCGCCAGATCGGCATGGATCGAATGCCCGTACTGCGGAAAGGCCAGACTGTCCGCCCGCAACCCTTTTCCGGACAGTTCGGCGATCAGCCCGTCGATCAAAGTCCGTTTACCGGCACCATCGAGCCCCTCGACCGCCATCAGTACGCCCATGCGCAGCAGGTTACCTGTCGGCCACCCCGGAATTGCCGTCTGGTCCGAACCCGGGCGGCCGAAGAGAATACCGCCATGAAAACGATCGTTCGCACCACCATCGCCGCGCTGGCCGTCACCGCCGCCGCGGCCCTCACAGGCGGCACCGCGTCCGCACAGACCGCCGGCCCGACCGCCGGCGCCGACACGGGGTCGTCGGAGGCCTTCAACTCGGTGATGTGCTCGCTGCTGGGCATCAGCAGCGAACACAACATCTTCTGCACGGGCCTGATCATCGGCTAGCCGACACCGAACATGCCGGTGGCCCGTCGACCGGTTGGTTCGACGGGCCACCGTTGTCGTCGATCAGTAGCGGTAGTGGTCCGGCTTGTACGGGCCTTCCACGTCCACGTTGATGTACTCGGCCTGATCCTTGGTGAGCTTGGTCAGGGTGCCGCCGAGGGCTTCGACGTGAATCTTGGCGACCTTCTCGTCGAGGTGCTTGGGCAGGCGGTAGACCTCGTTGTCGTACTCCTGCGGCTTGGTCCACAGCTCGACCTGCGCGATGACCTGGTTGGAGAAGCTGTTCGACATCACGAACGAGGGGTGGCCGGTCGCGTTGCCGAGGTTGAGCAGACGGCCCTCCGACAGCAGGATGATCGCCTTGCCGGACTCCTGGAAGGTCCACTCGTCGACCTGCGGCTTGATGTTGATCCGGGTCGCGCCCGAACGCTCAAGCGCCGCGATGTCGATCTCGTTGTCGAAGTGGCCGATGTTGCCCAGGATCGAGTGATCCTTCATCGCCTTCATGTGGTCGAGGGTGATGATGTCCTTGTTGCCGGTCGAGGTGATGACGATGTCGGCGTCGCCGATCGCCTGCTCGACGGTGACCACGTCGTAGCCGTCCATCAGCGCCTGCAGCGCGTTGATCGGGTCGATCTCGGTGACCTGCACGCGCGCGCCCTGGCCGGCCAGCGACTCCGCGCAGCCCTTGCCGACGTCGCCGTAACCGCAGATCAGCACCTTCTTGCCGCCGATGAGCACATCGGTGCCGCGGTTGATGCCGTCGATCAGCGAGTGGCGGGTGCCGTACTTGTTGTCGAACTTGGACTTGGTGACCGAGTCGTTGACGTTGATCGCCGGGAACACCAGCTCACCCGCGGCGGCGAACTGGTACAGGCGCAGCACGCCGGTGGTGGTCTCCTCGGTGACGCCCTTGACCGACTCGGCGATGGTGCTCCACTTGGTCTTGTCGGCCTCGAGGCTCTCGCGCAGCAGGTCGAGGAACACCGTGTACTCGGCGGAGTGGTCGGCGTCGGCGGGCGGGACCACACCGGCCTTCTCGAACTGCGCGCCGCGCAGCACGAGCATGGTCGCGTCGCCACCGTCGTCGAGGATCATGTTGGCCGGTTCGTTCGGCCAGGTGAGCATCTGCTCGGCGGCCCACCAGTACTCCTCCAGCGTCTCGCCCTTCCAGGCGAACACGGGGATGCCCTTGGGCTCGTCGGCGGTGCCGTTCGGGCCGACCACGATGGCGGCGGCGGCGTGGTCCTGGGTGGAGAAGATGTTGCAGGAGGCCCAGCGCACGTCGGCGCCGAGAGCAACGAGGGTTTCGATGAGGACGGCGGTCTGCACCGTCATGTGCAGCGATCCGGAGATTCGCGCGCCCTTCAGCGGCTGGACGTCGTGGTATTCACGACGCAGCGCCATCAGGCCCGGCATCTCGTGCTCGGCGAGGCGGATCTCCTTGCGGCCGAATTCGGCCAGCGAGAGGTCTGCCACCTTGTAGTCGATGCCGTTGCGGACGTCGGGGGTGAGCTCGGTACGCGCGGGGAGTTCTGAGGTCGTCACGGTGGCTAGGTTACCGTCTGGGACCGCGCGAGTTCCCCTCCTCCGTCGAGGTGGGGTTCAGGCCGCGGCGCGGTATCGGGCCAGCAACCGTCGCGGCTTGTCGGGTACGACGTTGGCCAGGCGCAGATCGCCGCCGTAGTGAGCGGCGACTCGATGGTCCATCACCGCACGCCACAGCGGTGGGACGGCGGCCAGCACGATCATCGTGGCGTACCCGGCGGGCAGTTGCGGCGCTTCCTCGGTGCTGCGCAGGGTCTGATAGCGGCGCCCCGGATTGGCGTGGTGGTCGCTGTGCCGCTGCAGATGGAACAGGAAGATGTTGGTGACCAGGCGATCGGAGTTCCAGCTGTCGCGCGGGGAGCACCGTTCGTAGCGGCCGTTGGGCTTGCGGGCGCGCAGCAGTCCGTAGTGCTCGACGTAGTTGACGGTCTCGAGCAGTCCGAAGCCGATCACGGCTTGGACCACCAGCCACGGCAGGATCGACGGCCCGAACACCAGCATCAGCGAACCGAACAGCACCGCCGTCATCGCCCAGGCCTGCAGGATGTTGTTTTCGGGGCTCCACCAGCCGCGACCTTGGCGCTGCAGACGTGCGCGCTCGAGTTGCAACGCCGACCTGAACCCGCCGATCACGCTGCGCGGCAAGAACTCCCACAGTGATTCGCCGAGTCGCGCACTGGCCGGATCCTCCGGTGTGGCGACGCGTGCGTGGTGTCCGCGATTGTGCTCGACGAAGAAGTGCCCGTACCCGGACTGGGCGAGCGCCACCTTCGACAGCAATTTCTCAGCACTCTCCACCCGGTGGCCGAGCTCGTGGGCGGCGTTGATGCCGATGCCGCTGACGAAGCCGACCGTGGCCGCCAGTCCGAGCTTGTCGACGAGCGCCAGTTCGGGACTTGTCCACATGAAGCAGGCCACGCCGAGGCTGATCAACTGGATCGGCAGGAACAGGTAGGTGCACCACCGGTAGTACCGATCGGCGGAGAGCGCCGCGTAGTCCTCGTCACGGGGATTGTTGCCGTCTTCTCCGACGATCCAGTCCAGCACGGGGATGGCGATCAGGACGATGACAGGTCCGATCCACCAGAACACTTCAGCCTTGGTATGGAACACCAGCTGGGAGGGCAACAGCGCGCACGCCGGGGCGATCAGCCCTAGAGCCCATAGATACCGTTTGGGATCACGAAAACCTCCCGGTTTGCCAACCGTTTGCACACCAGCTCCGCAGTAAAAAAGACCAATCGCCGACCGATGTGAATACTGACAGACCGTAGGCGCGTTACACAGCGGCAGCGCGTCAAACGTGGTGATGGTTACACAAGAGCGAATCAGAGCTCATGACATGTCTCAGTGATCTACTTCACCGGATGGGGCACGCACGCCCCGTACCTGCACGATTGCTTCGACATACGGGGTGAGCAGGGCGCTCATCTCGGCGGGAGCATCGCGCTGGGGCACCGGCGGATTCGGGATATAGCTCAGCGCGATGCGCACCAGCGCGTGCGCCAGCAGATCGGCCTCCGCTTCGATCGCGTTCACCCAGCTGTGCATGAAAACCTGGGTCAGTCGCGCGGTGGCGTGCTCGAGCAGCGGGGCCGCGTCGAGGGTGATCAATCGCAACAGGTCCGGCTTCATCTCCCCGCTCAGCAGCGAGCGCACCAGCGGGTCGCCCGCGGCGGAGAGGAAGAACCCGGCCATTCCCACTCGGATCGAGGCACGCGCGTCGCCGACATTGGCGTCGAGCGCCTCGCGCACATGGTCGACGAGGTCGTCGGCCAGCCGCAACGCGTAGGCCTGGGAGAGCCCGGAGCGCGAGCCGAACTCGTTGTAGAGCGTCTGCCTGCTCACCCCCGCTCTGGCCGCGACGTCACCGAGGGTGACCTTGGACCAGTCACGCTCGGTGAGCAGTTCGCGCATCCCGTCCAGGACCGAATTGCGCAGCAGTTCGCGCGCGGCCTCCTGGTACGGGATGCGCGAACCGGCGCGCGGAGTGCCCGCGACGCTCACGAACGTTCGATCTCGACCATGAAGAAGTCGGACTTACGGGCGCCGCAGTCCGGGCAGGTCCAGTCGTCGGCGATGTCGTCCCAGCGCGTGCCGGGGGCGATGCCGTCGTCGGGCCAGCCCTCGGCTTCGTCGTATTCGAAACCGCACTGGACACACTGGTAGAGCTTGTACTCGGTCACTGCGACACTCCTACCACCTCGAAGTCGATCTTCTCCCGCACCCCGCAGTCCGGACAGCACCAGTCGTCGGGAACGGCAGACCACAGTGTGCCAGGCGGAAATCCCTCGCGTGGCGCGCCTTTGACTTCGTCGAAGACGAAATCACATACCGGACATTTGTAAGCACTCACGACTGGTCCTCGGTTCCGTACTTTTCCAGCACCTTCGCTCGGCGCTTGGGTTCGATATTGGCGAGCGTGACATCGCCGCCGTAGTGCGCCAGCACTCGCTTGTCCATCACCTTGCGCCAGATCGGCGGGAAGTAGCCCAGCAGGATCATGCTGGCGTAACCGCTGGGCAGGTTCGGTGCGCCGTCCCAGCTGCGCAGCGTCTGGTAGCGCCGGGTGGGATAGGCGTGATGGTCGCTGTGCCGCTGCAGGTGGTAGAGGAAGATATTGGTGACGATGTGGTCGCTGTTCCAGCTGTGCGCCGGCGCCGGGCGCTCGTAGCGTCCGCTGGCGGTCTTCTGCCGGACCAGGCCGTAGTGCTCGAGGTAGTTCACCGACTCGAGCAGACTGAACCCGATCACCGCTTGCAGCACCAGGTACGGCAGCACCTCGATCCCGAACGCGACGGTCAATCCGAGCCACAACACCACCGACATGGCCCAGGCGTTGAGCACGTCGTTGCGCATCGTCCACGGGCTCTTGCCGAGGCGGCCGAGACGTTCCTTCTCGAGGTGCCAGGCCGAGCGCAGACTCCCCCAGACGGTGCGCGGCCAGAAGGCCCAGAAGGATTCGCCGATCCGCGAACTCGCGGGGTCCTCCGGTGTGGCCACGCGCACGTGGTGGCCCCGGTTGTGCTCGATGTAGAAGTGCCCGTAGAACGACTGCGCCAACGCGATGCGGGCGAGCCAGCGCTCGAGTTCGACCTTCTTGTGGCCGAGCTCGTGGGCGGTGTTGATGCCGATGCCGCCGATCATGCCCACGCTGATCGCGATACCGATCTTGTCGACCACGTTGGCGCCGCCAGGGAAGCCAAGCCAGTGCAGGTTCGGCGCGGTGATGATGTAGCAGGCGAAGATCAGCGACGCGTACTGGAACGGCAGGTACAGGTAGGTGAGGTAGCGGTAGTACTTGTCGTTTTCCAGGTACTCCATCACCTCGTCGGGCGGGTTGTCGCCGTCCGGGCCGAAGAACAGGTCGGCCAGCGGGATCACCAGATAGACCAGTACCGGCCCGAGCCAGAACGGGACTTCGGCGAGGCGATGCCAGCCCAGTTGATTGAGGCCCCAGATCAGGGGGATCGCGATTGTGAACAGGCCGGTCGGGGCGAACAGGCCCCACAGCCACAAATAACGTTTGGAATCTCGCCACTGCGGCGGCGCGACCCGCTGCTCGGACGCGTTGGTATCGGTCGACATCATCGTCTCCATCCCGAGGCACATCTCACACCTGTGATGTGCGTAACTCTCTGTCACAGACGATAGAGCCCGAACTGTCCGCTGTCTAGACAAATTCGCCAATTTGTAAAGCAGATGTTGCCGTACCGACGAGAACGGCCGTGTCCCACGGGGGACACGGCCGTCGTCGTTACAGGTCAGAGACCTTTTCAGGGGGCTTGACTTGGCCCCTCTGACCGCAAGAGAACGTCGGCGCCGACCGGTAGCCCGTCGACCGGCCACCACCGCAGATCGGTCGATTCGGCACTGCGAACGGGTGCCGCGCCGGGCGGCGCGACGATCTCGAACAGCAGGTCGAGATGGCGCGTCGGCACCCCGAGCGAGCAGGTGATCGGGTGCGCCTGGGCGCCGTAGAGACCGGGCGTGAGGTGCAGATCAGGGATGCCCGATTCCTCCACCGCCTCGCGGAGCGCCGCGTCCTGCACGGTCTTGTCGTCCGGTTCGCAATGACCACCCAGCTGGATCCAGCGACCGACGCGCGGATGCAGCGTGAGCAGGATGTCGCGGCGATCGTGGGACAGCACGATCGCCGAGGCGGTGATGTGGCCGGGAGCGTGCTCACGCAGACAGCCCAAAGGCGCCGAGCCGAGAAATGCCAGAATCGCTTCGCGCAGTGAGCGATCCGAGCCCGTGGCCGGCTCCCACTCGGTGAGCAGTTCGGTCGCCGAGGCGTGCAGCGATTCCGCGCTCACAGTTCCACCAGCCCGGCACCGGCCGAGCCGACTCCGCGCGGGGCAGACTCGTGCAGGGGTCGGCCGATCGCGATGGCGCCCAACGGCATCCAGTCCTCGTCGAGTTCGAGGACCTCGCGCACGATCTCGGGCGCGAAGATGGTCGAGCCGATCCAGCAGCTGCCCAGCCCGTCGGCGGCCAGGGCGACCAGCAGGCCCTGCACCGCCGCGCCGACGGCCACCGTGAACATCGTCTGTTCGGCGGCCTGGCGGCGCGCGTCGGGATAGTCGTGCGCGCCGTCGGGCACACAGAACGGGATGATCACCTCCGGCGCGTCGAAAAGGATGCGACCGCGCGCGATTCGGCGCCGCACCCGGTCGGGGGCGAGGCCGTCGGCGGTGAGGTCGGCGCTCCACTTCTCGGCCATGGCCTCGAGCAACCGCGCTCGCAGGGCCGCCGTGCGCAACCAGACGAAGCGCACCGGGCGGGTGTGGTGCGGCGCGGGCGCGGTGAGGCCGACCGCCACGGCGGCCCGGATCCGTTCCGGATCCACCGGCTCGTCGGCGAACGCGCGCACCGAACGGCGCAGCGGCACAGCCTCTTTGCGGCCCTTCTCGATCGCCTCGGCGGTGCCGAGCCAGAACAGGTCGTCGACACCACCGCGCAGCAGCGCTGCCGCGGTCGACCCGTCGTCGTCGGTGCTCAGCCCGCGTACCACCGCCACCGGGACACCGCCGAGCTTGCCCTTGACCAGGTCGGCGGCCGCGGCGAGTTCGTCGGCGACGGCCACCTGGGTGACGTGCAGTTCGTTGCCCTGCCCGTCGACGGCGCCGTCGTAGTCGTGCAGCACCCGCAGCCCGGCCGAGCCGATGGCCGCGTCGATCTGCCCGTTGCGCCAGGCCCTGCCCATGGTGTCGGTGACGACGACGGCCACGTCGACGCCGAGTCGCCGAGCGAGCGCGGTGCGCAGGGATTTCGCGCTGCCGTCGGGATCGACGGGCAGCAGCACCAATTCGCCCTCGGCCACATTGGAGCCGTCGACACCGGAGGCCGCCTGCACGATCCCGAGCCGGTTCTCGGTGATGAGGGTGCGCCCCTTGCGCGCGAGCACCCGAACGGCTTCGTCCTCGACGAGCTTGCGGCGTGCGGTGTCGCGCTGCTCGGGGTCGATCGGCGCGACGACGATGCGCCCTTCGACCTTCGACACGATCTTGCTGGTGACCACGACGATGTCACCGTCGGCGAGCCACGGCGCTTGTGCCGCAAGGTGTTCGGCGATGTCGTCACCCGGCCGGAACTCCGGCAGTCCTGTCACCGGCAGGATCCGCAGCTCGTCGGCGGCGTGGTCGGGCAAGGCCCCGACGCTGCCGCTGTCGGACCCGTTCGAGGCCGGCTCCTGCGCACTCATGCCTTGACTCCCGCCAATTCCAGTGCGGCGCGCGCCATTTCGGCGGTCGCCTCGGGATCGCTCATCAACAGCGGCACGCTGCGCACCTCGACACCAGGAACCTCGGCGGAGTCGGTGGAGTGCACCAGCCATCCGTCGAGGATGCCGGTGGCCGAGCGCGCGCCGTAGTGACGGCCGATCGCCTCCGCGGTGGACTCGACACCGATCGCCGTGAGGCACTCATCGGCCATGCCGCGCAACGGCTTTCCGTCGATCACCGGCGAGAGCCCGATCACCTTGGCCGCGCTGGTGCGCAACGCGCCCCGAATTCCGGGCACGGCGAGGATCGCGCCGATGCTCACCACCGGGTTCGAGGGGGCCAGCAACACGGCGTCCGCGGCCTCTATGATTTCGGTCACATTCGGCGCTGGAGATGCTTGCTCGGCGCCGATCGAGGCAAATCCGTGAGTCGGGAGCGCCGCGCGATACCGCACCCACCATTCCTGGAAGTGGATCGCGCGACGTTCGCCAGCATTGTCGGGATCGCTGACCACGACATGGGTTTCGCAGCGGTCGTCGGTAGCGGGGATCAACTTCACGCCCGGTTGCCATCGATTACACAGCGCTTCGGTGACCGCCGACAGCGGATATCCGGCGCGCAGCATTTCGGTGCGAATGAGATGGGTGGCGATATCGCGATCGCCCAGGCCGAACCAATCGGGCTGGGCGTTGTATTTCGCCAACTCCTCTTTCGCATGCCAGGTTTCGTCGGCGTGGCCCCAGCCACGCTCGGTGTCTATGCCACCACCGAGGGTGTACATGCAGGTGTCAAGGTCGGGACAGATACGAAGGCCGTGCATCCAGACGTCGTCGCCGACGTTGACGATGGCCGAGATGTCTGCTTCGGGCAGCAGCTGCCGGATGCCTTGGAGGAACCGGGCACCGCCGACGCCGCCGACGAGAACGGCGATCTTGGGCTCGCGCACCGCGCGTTGTGCAGTCACAGGGTCACAGCCTAATGAGCGCGGACGCGTCGGCGATCCTCAGCCTGCGCGCGGCCGGAGCGACATCAGGTGCGCGATGGTTGCCGGTTCGGCTCGGGACGAATTCCAGCGAAGTTGCTGATCATTTGCCACAGCACATAACAAGATCAACACGAAAGGCGGGTGCGGAGTGTAACGGAAGGGTGACGGCGGGTTGACCACCGGCGAGTGCGGCGTGTCTAATCACAGACATGTCATTCCGGTCACCGCGAGAGGGCATAGCGCGGGGGCGTTTGCGAGAAGGTTCCAACTCGCCTGAAAAGGCCACTGCGCGAGGATTTGGCGCAAGGGCGGGGTTGCGAGACGGTTCCAACTCCTCGGAAGGCAGGCTCGGGGAAGCCCGCGAGACTACGTCGCGGTGTTGGGCCGTCGGGGTTGCATCTGATCCGACGGAAAGAATCATTCTGCGCTAACACATAGTGAGGAGGCGGAACGATGACCGAAAATCTGGTCTCGCCGACCGATTCCACAGCAGGCGCAGCTCACGCTGTCTGCGCTGACATGAGCTGGCAGGAACCGGACGTGGTAAGCGAAGTCGCGGCTCCCCGGCTGAGTCTGGTCGTTACGGGCTTCGACGAAATGTTCGAGTCGATCGAAGAGCAGTGGCAGGAACGTGCCCTCTGCGCTCAGACCGACCCCGAGGCGTTCTTCCCCGAGAAGGGCGGCTCGACGCGTGAGGCCAAGCGAATCTGCTTGGGCTGTGAAGTACGTGATCAGTGCTTGGAATACGCACTGGCACATGATGAACGCTTCGGCATCTGGGGCGGTCTCTCGGAACGAGAGCGTCGCAGGTTGAAGCGCGGAATCGGTTAAGTGACTGTTCGAAAGTAGACTCTCTCCAGGCCTGGCCCGGAGCCACGCAGGCGCAGTACGTCGGTGTCTCCGGGCGAACGCCCTTTGTCCACGCGGTGCAGGCGAGAGAGGTGAAAGACCCATGGCACGTTCCCGGCGTCATTCCCCGGCACCCACCGCTCGTTCGGTGACCCGCCGCGGCCGCGGAGTTCGTGGCCCCATGCTTCCGCCGACGGTGCCCGCCTGGCGCACCAGGGGCCAGAAATTCGATCGGCTCGTGCTCGAGGCGTTCGCCCCACTGGACACCCGCTGGCACGATCGCCTCACCAAGCTCGATATCGCCGTCGACGATGTACCGAAAATCCGCCCGCTGCATCCTGATTCGGTCACCTGGCCGGACGAGGTCGTCGCCGACGGGCCGGTGCCGCTGTCGCGGCTCATCCCCGCGGGCGTCGACCGCCACGGTGCCGCCACCCGCGCCAGGGTGGTGCTGTTCCGCAAGCCACTGGAACTGCGTGCCGCCGATCCCGACGATCTGGTCGAGTTGCTGCGCGAGGTCCTCGTCCAGCAGATCGCGACCTACCTCGGCGTCGACCCCGACCTGATCGATCCCGAACCCGAATAGGCCTACCTCCGCGTTCGCTGCGGCCGTGCGCGCAAAAACCGACGAACGCTACGCGACAGCGCCCATTTAGGGCGTGTCCGTATCCACTTTTGGGGTGTGGAGGGCTAATCTCGACGTCGTGATCCCTATGCGTCGTTGCTGCCGACCCGGCTGCAAGAACCCGGCTGTAGCGACGCTGACGTATGTGTACTCCGACTCGACCGCCGTCGTCGGACCCCTGGCCACCGTCGCCGAACCGCATTCCTGGGATCTCTGCGAAACCCACGCCTGCCGTATCACCGCGCCCAAGGGTTGGGAACTGGTCCGCCACGAAGGCGGCTTCTCCTCGAGCACCCCGGACGACGACGACCTGACAGCCCTGGCCGAAGCGGTCCGCGAAGCCGGCCTACGCCGCCGCCCCGCCGACGCCGACCAGCCGGGCTACCGCGACAACGCCCCCGCCGCCGCGCGCACCGCGCGCACCGGCCGCCGCGGCCACCTCCGGGTCCTGCCGGATCCGTAACCGATCTCGCGCGACCACCGGTAACGCCCCGACCACCTCCCGGCCCAGTCCCTGTCCGCGCGGGACCGACCGAAAACATTCGGGCTACCGGACCTGTACGGCCGAAGTCGCGAAGCGGCGGATAGGCTGACAGCTATGACGACCCTCGCGCGCTCTGGCGAACTCGTGAATGCCGTGATCAAGGCTTATGACGTCCGCGGGGTGGTGGGCGAGCAGATCGACGAGGCGTTCGTCAGCGATGTCGGTGCTTCCTTCGCTCGCCTGATGCGCGCCGAAGGCGCCCAGCGCGTGGTGATCGGCCACGACATGCGCGAATCCTCCCCCGCCCTCTCCGCCGCGTTCGCGCAGGGTGTGCGGGCCCAGGGCCTGGATGTGGTGCACATCGGCCTCGCCTCCACCGACCAGCTCTACTTCGCCTCGGGCAAGCTCGGCTGCCCCGGCGCCATGTTCACCGCCAGCCACAACCCGGCCCGGTACAACGGCATCAAACTGTGCCGCGCGAACGCGCTGCCCGTCGGCCAGGACACCGGGCTGGCGACCATCGCCGCCGAGGTCATCGAGGGCGTGCCTGCCTACGACGGCGCGGCGGGCACCGCGACCGACACCGATCTGCTCGCCGACTACGCGAGCTTCCTGCGCGGCCTCGTCGATCTCGACGAGATCCGTCCGCTCACCATCGCGGTCGACGCGGGCAACGGCATGGGTGGCCACACCGTCCCCGCCGTCCTCGGGACCCTCGGCCCGATCACGATCGTGCCGCTGTACTTCGAACTCGACGGCTCGTTCCCCAACCACGAGGCCAACCCGCTCGATCCGAAGAACCTCGTCGACCTGCAGGCGCTGGTGCGCTCCAGCGGCGCCGACATCGGCCTGGCCTTCGACGGCGACGCCGACCGCTGCTTCGTCGTCGACGAGCGCGGCGAACCGGTCTCCCCCTCGGCGATCACGGCCATCGTGGCGCAGCGTGAGTTGGCCAAGGAGCCGGGCGCCACGGTGATCCACAACCTGATCACCTCGCGCGCGGTGCCCGAGCTGGTCGAGGAGCTGGGCGGCAAGCCGGTGCGCACCAGGGTCGGACACTCGTTCATCAAGCAGGAGATGGCCTCGACCGGCGCGGTGTTCGGTGGCGAGCATTCCGCGCACTACTACTTCCGCGATTTCTGGGGTGCCGATTCGGGCATGCTGGCGGCGCTGCACGTGCTGGCCGCGCTCGGTGAGGGCGATCGCCCGGTCTCGGATCTGATGGCCGCCTACGACGTGTACGCCGCCTCGGGCGAGATCAACTCGACCGTCGCCGACGCCGCCGACCGCACCGCCGCCGTGCTCGCCGCGTTCGCCGACCGCACCGAGTCGGTGGACCGCATGGACGGCGTCACGGTCGATCTGGGCGGCCACGCCTGGTTCAACCTGCGCGCATCGAACACCGAACCGCTACTGCGACTCAATGTCGAGGCCGGATCGCACGACGATGTAAACGCACTCGTGACCGAGATCCTGAGCATCGTCCGCGCCTGACTGGGAAGATGAAACCAGTAGCAGTGCAATCACATGCCCGGTATTCGGCGACGGCGGATTACGAGCATTGCCGGTGCCCGGCTGCAATAGTGGAGTCACAGACGACACAGCGCGATGAGGGGAGGTGGATTCGGCGATGATCGCTGGAACACCGGTATTCGACCTCGACGACGCCGAGTCGCTGGCGGCGGCCGACACCGGCGGCGCCCTGCGCTCGGCTGCCTCGGGCGGCGCCCAGGTGCGGGCCACCGCCGCCGCGGTCGCCGAGACCTCACTCATCGAACGGCTCGCCGACCTGCGCCCGCGCAGCCTGGTGGTGGTCACCGGTTCGGGTCGCGCCGCGCGCGCGGCCGGGCTGCTCGTCGCCACGCTCGGCGACCGGGCCGGGCTGCCGATCGTGTCCGTCACCTCGCTGCCGCCGTGGGTCGGGCCGCTGGACGTGGTCCTGGTGGCCGGTGACGACGCGGGCGATCCGCGGCTCATCGACGCCGTCGACCGTGCCCTGCGCCGCAGTGCGGAGGTGGTGATCGCGGCGCCCAACGAGGGTCCCTTGCGCGCGGTCGCCGCCGGTCGCGCGATCGTGCTCGAACCGAGGGTGCCCGTTCTCGACCACAATCGGCTGCTGCGTTTCCTGGCCGTCGGGATCGCGGTGTTGCGCGGTGTCGACGCCCAGCGCAGCGGTCCGGCGACCCCCGACCTCACCGGGCTGGCCGACATGCTCGACGCCGAGGCGCTGCGCGACGGCCCGCACACGGAGGTCTTCCGCAATCCCGCGAAGACTCTCGCCGCCCGCATGCACGGGGTCGGCATCGTCCTCGCGGGCGACTCGCCCGCCGCCGTCGAGCTGGCGGCGCACGGTGCCGAGGTACTGCTGCAATCAGCGGGCAGGCTCGCTTCGGCCGCTGATCTGTCCGACGCGGTGGCCTCGATCGGGCGCCTGTCGCAGGCGACCGCCGGTTCCGCACCCGGCTTCGATCCGCTGTTCCACGACGAGGAGCTCGACGGACCTGCTCCGGTCGAGCGGGTGCGGGTGCTTGCCTTGAGCGTGCACCCCGATCAGGCCGCCGCACGGCGCAAGCTGGCGGTCTTCGACGGCGCGGGTGGCGGCTTGGTCGAGGCCGACCTGGTGCACGCCGATGTCGACGTGCTGCAATCCCAGCTCGCCGATCCGGGTGCCGTACCCGCGATCGAACAGACCGCTGCAGCCTCCGCCGCGGGGGGCGGACACGGCAGCGAACTCGAGCAGCTCGCGGTCCTCGCGCTACGGCTGGACATGGCCGCGGCCTACCTTCAGCTGACCGGTGCACGCGGTGCCACCGCGCCCGAACCGGATCGATACGACGGGGGACGCTACTAGTGCAGGAACTCGTGGGTGCGCTGCGTTCTTACGCATGGGGGTCGCGCACCGCGCTCGCTCAGCTGTGCGGAAGACCGGTGCCCTCGGCCCATCCCGAAGCCGAACTCTGGTTCGGCGCGCACCCGGCCGACCCCGCGCACGTGCAGACCGACTCGGGCCAACGTTCACTGCTCGAGGTACTCGTCGCCGATCCGGTGAACGAATTGGGTGCGGTGGCCGACACTTTCGGCCCGCGGCTGCCGTTCCTGCTGAAGATCCTCGCCGCCGAGGAACCGCTGTCGTTGCAGGCGCACCCCAGTTCGGCGCAGGCACGGGTCGGATTCGAACGCGAGAACCGCACCGGCGTGGCCCTGGATTCGCCGCTGCGCAACTACCGCGACGACAGCCACAAACCCGAACTCGTTGTCGCGTTGGAGCGTTTCGAGGCGTTGGCCGGGTTCCGCGACCCGCACCGCACCGTGGACCTGTTGCGCGCACTCGACGTGCCCGGCCTCAATGTCTACGCCGAACTCCTTGCCGCCCAGCCCGACTCGGCCGGCCTGCGGACCCTGTTCACCACCTGGATCACCCTGCCGCCCGCCGCGCTGTCGAAACTGCTGCCCACGGTGCTCGAGGGCTGTGTGCAGTATCTGTCCGGCAAGGGCGCGCGGGCGTTCACCGCCGAGGTGCGCACCGCGCTCGAACTGGCCGAGGTCTACCCCGGCGACGCGGGGGTCCTCGCCGCACTGCTACTCAACCGGCTGACCCTGGAACCGGGCCAGGCGCTGTTCCTCGCGGCCGGCAATCTGCACGCCTACCTGCGTGGGGTCGGCGTGGAGATCATGGCCAACTCCGACAACGTGTTACGTGGCGGGCTCACGCCCAAGCACGTGGACGTGCCGGAACTGCTGCGGGTCCTCGACTTCGAACCGATCGATCTGCCGGTGATCGAACCCGATCCCGGCAGCGACGGCGGCATCCGATATCGCACGCCGGCACCGGAATTCGCCCTGTGCCGGTTCGACCTCGGCGCCGACGACGAGCCGGTGGTGCTCGCCGATGCGGGGCCCGGCATCGTGTTGTGCACCGCGGGCACGGTCGAGCTCACCGAGAACGGGCGCACTCTCGTGGTCGAACGTGGCAGCGCGGCCTGGATCTCCGCCGCCGACACCGACATCAAAGCCCGCGCGCTGCGCGGCCCCGCGCAGCTGTTCAGCGCCTGCGTCGGCGACGGCCGCTGATCTGCCCGACGAGGCGAGATTCGTGCCTTCGCCCCGGGCGGGCCCGAAGGACTGATCGAGCGGATCGGGCCCGTGCCCTATTAGGCTGTGGCGAATCGTGTTCAGTGAACAGAAGGGCGGGCCGGCATGTCGGCTGGTGGTGGCAAGAAGGCGATCGTCGCGGCGTTGGTGGCCAATGCGGGGATCGCGGTGGCGAAGTTCATCGGCGCGTTCATCACGGGGTCGGCGTCGATGATGGCCGAGGGAGTGCACTCGGTCGCCGACACCTCGAATCAGGGCCTGCTGCTGTTCGGTCAGCGTGCCGCCGCCAAGGACGCCGACGAGCTGCACCAGTTCGGGTACGGCCGCAACCGCTATTTCTATTCGTTCGTCGTGGCGCTGGTGCTGTTCACCCTCGGCTCGGTGTACGCGGTCTACGAAGGCATCCACAAGATCCAGCATCCCGAGCAGCTGAGTCAGCCGATCGTCGCGGTCGTCATCCTCGTGATCGCGATCGGCCTGGAGACCTACAGCTTCCTCACCGCGGTGCGCGAATCCAGGCCGCTCAAGGGGAATGCGAGCTGGTGGCGGTTCATCCGTAACTCGCGCAGCCCCGAGCTGCCGGTGGTGCTGCTCGAGGACACCGGCGCACTGGTCGGCCTGGTGCTCGCGCTCGGCGCGGTGGGCCTGACCATGGTCACCGACAACCCGATCTACGACGGTATCGGCACCCTGGCCATCGGCGTCCTGCTCGGCATCATCGCGATCGTGCTGATCGTGGAGATGAAGAGCCTGCTCATCGGTGAAGGCGCCACCCCGGAACAGGGTCGTGCCATCCACGACAACCTGGTCGACGGCGCCGAGATCACCTCGGTGATCCACATCAAGACCCAGTACATCGGCCCGGAGGAAATGCTGGTCGCCGCCAAGGTCGCCATCGCACCGAATCTCGATATCGCCAGTATCGCCGGAGCCATCGACGCGGCCGAGGCGCGGATCCGCGCCGCGGTCCCGACGGCGCGCCTGATCTACCTCGAGCCGGATCTCTACCGAGACAAGTAGCGACCCTGGGGTTCTCGGCGATCGACGAGGACCCAAGGCCCGGCGACACGGCGCCGAGGTGGACAGTGCCGCCCGGCGGCGGCGGTAGCGTTCGACTATGGCCGAGCAAGGTGAAGACAGCAAGATCGCGATCCTTGCCGCGCTCGGGGCGAACGCGGGCATCATGGTCGCGAAGTTCATCGGCGCGTACATCACCGGCTCGTCGTCGATGCTGGCCGAGGCGGTGCACTCGGTCGCCGACACCGGCAACGAGGCGCTGCTGCTGGTCGGGCACAACCGTTCCCACCAGCCGCCGGACACCCTGCACCCGTTCGGATACTCGCGCAATCGGTACTTCTATTCCTTTGTCGTCGCGCTGGTGCTGTTCACGATGGGCTGCTTGTTCGCGATCAACGAAGCGATCCACAAGATCCGGTTTCCGGAGCAGATCCAGTCGCACTGGGTCGCGATCGGCATTCTCGGTGTGTCGATGGTGCTCGAGACCGCCAGCTTCCGCACCGCGCGCAAGCAGTCGGCGCCGCTGAAGGGCAAGGGCTCGTGGTGGCACTTCATCCGCACCACCCGCAATCCCGAACTGCCGGTGGTGCTGCTCGAAGACGCGGGCGCCGTCATCGGCCTTGTCTTCGCGCTGGCGGGCGTGAGCTTGTCGGTGGTCACCGGCAACCCGGTATGGGACGGCATCGGCACACTGCTCATCGGTGTCCTGCTCGGCGTGAACGCGCTGATTCTGATCGTGGAGACCAAGAGCCTGCTGATCGGTGAGGGCGCGACGATCCAGGAGGACATCGCGATTCGGTCGGCGCTGCTCGCCGATCCGCGCATCGAGGGCGTCATCCGGATGCAGACCCAGTACCTGGGGCCGCAGGATCTACTGATCAACGCCGAGATCGCACTGCGGCCCGACCTCGATATCACCGAGGTGTCCGAAACCATCGACGCCGCGGGCGAGCGCGTTCGCGCCGCTGTGCCGAACACGTACACGATCTATCTCGAGCCCGATGTGTTCGAACCCGACAAGGTCAACGACCTACCGATGAAGCCGAGCTGACCGCTACCGGTAGGCGGGCGCCTCGCCGCGCAACAGCTCGAGCGGGTCGGTGACGATGCCGAATCGGTTGCGCAGCAGGTGTTGCGCCGCGTGCAGTCCCGACATGCCGTGGACGCCGGGGCCCGGCGGGGTCGACGACGAGCACAGGTAGGTGCCCGGAATCGGTGTGGAGTAAGGGTTCCACCGCGCGAGCGGCCGGAACAGGGTCTGGCGCGTGGTCATCGCGCCCGCCGAGATGTCACCGCCGATGTAGTTGGCGTTGTGGGCAGGCATGAATGCCGCCGGTCGCACGTGTTTCGCGAGGATCACGTCGCGAAAACCGGGTGCGAACCGTTCCACCTGATCGATCACCTGGTCGCTGATATCGCGATCGGTTCCGTTGGGGACGTGGGCGTAGGTGTAGAACGTCTGCTGACCCGCCGGAGCCCGGGTGGGGTCGACCACGCCGGGCTGGATGGCCAGGACGTACGGCCGATCGGCGAAAGCGCCGGTGGCCACCTGATGTTCGGCGCGCATGGCTTCGGCCCTGGTGCCGACCAGGTGCAGGGTGCCGGCCAGGTCGGCGCCCGGCGCGGCCCACGGCACCGGTTCCGACAGCGCGAAGTCGACCTTGCAGGCGGCGTTGCCGTACTGGAAACGCCCGAGGCTGTTGCGGTATCGCGATGGTAGACGGTCGCCGGCGATACGCAGCAGCTCGGCGGGTGAGGTGTCGAACAGCACCGCGCGCGCGGTGGCGAGTTCGGCGAAATCGTCGACCCGGTGCCCGGTGATCACCTCGCCACCGAGGCTTTCGATTTCGGTGATCATCGCGTTCGGGATCGCCTGGCTGCCACCGCGCGGGATCACCCACCCACCCGCGTGCGCGAGGGTGCCCAGCAGCAGTGCCGCACCCACCGCGGGGAACGCACGCGGGGAGGTGATGGCATGGGCGGCCACGCCGCTGAACATCGCGGGCGCCACATCGTCGCTGAAACGGTTGTCGGACAACGGCGATGCCTGCTCGAGCAGGCGCATCGCGAATGTGATGCCGGTGCCGACGCGCAGCGGTGGGTGCCGCAGATCCGACATGGCCAGCTCGACCACATCGGACCAGTGCTCGACCAGCGGCGCGAACAAGGCACGCCACGCCCGACCGTCGCGCCCCAGGTCGGCGACGGTGGACTCGAGGTTGCGCCAAGCCAATCCGGCGATACCACCGTCGAGCGGGTGTGCGTAGGAGACGGTCGGGGTGAGCAGCTCGACTCCGTGCGCCGCGAGGTCGAACGCCTGAAAGAACGGTGACGCCAACGCCATCGGATGCGCACCGGCGCACACGTCGTGATGGAAACCGGGCAGCGTCAGCTCGGCCGTGCGCGATCCGCCGCCCGCCTGCTCATGGGCTTCGAGGACTCGCACCGACAGCCCCGCGCGCGCGGCGATCACCGCCGCCGCAAGACCGTTCGGCCCCGACCCCACTACTACGACTTCCGCCATTCGCCGTCCCTTCGCCCTCGGCCGCTCTGCCGACCTGCGTCGTTGCCTCCAACCTACGCGGAGCGGCGCGCCTGTCGAAGTGCGCTCGGTCACCGGCCGAGTAGGCAGGGGGCAGCACCGCGCCCGCACCGGCCCGACGTGACGCGCGATGGTGGCGAGCGGCGAGCCTGGGCTCAGGCCGGATCGGCCGCCACCTCGCTGGTTCCGTCCACCAGCAGGGTGATGCGTCGTTCGCGCAGTTCGGGGCGTAGGCGGCCGTTGCGATCGAGGGTGGCCAGGCCGTGCAGGGAGGCCCAGGCCACCTCGGTCCGGGCGCCGAGGTCGTCGCCGGTGGCGTAGGGGGAGAACATCGCTTCCAGGCCGGCGAAGGCGTCGCGCAGGGGTTGTGGGGCGTCGAGGCCGAAGTTCAGGTCGGTCTTCTGCTGGAAGATGGCGTCGTATCGGGCCGGGTTGGCAGTAGCGAAGTCCAGGTAGGCGCGCGCGACATTGGCGATCACCTCGGAGTGGGTGGACGCCGCCTCCCTGGCCGTGTTCAGTTGTTCGGCGAGCTCGACGCAGCCTTGGAGGGCGACGGCGCCGACGATCGCCGCCTTGTTCGCGAAGTGGCTGTAGAGCACCGGCTGGCTGTATTCGATGCGGTCGGCCAGTTTGCGGATGGTGACCGCGTCCCAGCCTTCCGCTTCGGCCATCTCGCGCGCGGTGTCGATGATCCGCTGATGCCGTTCGGCACGTTCGCGTTCCTTGCGCTGTTGAGTGCTCATGCTCGAAATTCTAGCAACGCTAGACAAGATAGCGAGGATCGAGTTATTGTTCTCCCAACACCTAGCGCCGCTAGATTTTAGAGCAAGCACCAAGATTCAGGAGCACCTCATGACCGCCTCGCGCATCGCCACCGCCCTCTCCCTGCTCGGCGGGGTCTTCATCATCTACGTCGGCGTCAACTACCTGATCGTCCCGGAGGCGACGGCCGCGGGCTTCGGCCTCCCCGCTGTGCCCGAGGGTGAAGCGGTGGCCTTCCTCAACCTCAAGGGCGTCCGAGATGTGGTGAGCGGCCTGGTGATCCTCGGCCTGCTGGCCACCAAGCAGCGCTTCGCGCTCGGCGTCGCCATGCTGGCCAGCTCGCTCACGCCGTTCGGGGACATGGCCACCGTCCTGAGCTGGCACGGCTCCACCGCCACCGCGTTCGGCGTCCACGGCTTCACCGCCGTACTCGTCGCGCTCGCCGGCGTGCTGCTGCTGCGCGAAGGCCGCGTGAGCACGACGCAGGGCCGACTCGTCGCGGCATGAGCACACCAGCGATGAATTCCGGCCCACCGCACCGTCTTCACCGATAACGAACACCCATCGAGGAGAAACCACCATGGCGAACGCCCCGCACGGCCCCGCGTCCTACTTCCCCACCATCGAGACCAAGTACGGGCGCGCCGTCGACGAGTGGTTCACCCTGCTCGACGCGGCCGAGCCGACCGGGCACACGGCCCTGGTCACCTGGCTGAAGTCCGAGCACGGACTCGGCCACGGTCACGCCAACGCCCTGGTGCAGTTCCACCTCAACCCCGGCAAGTGGTCTCGCCTGTGACATCCGAGACCGACGAAAGGCCCCGCGGTTTCTCATCGTGGGGCCTTTCGGTTGCCTCACCGCACCTCGACCCGCTGCGCCGGCACACGTTTCGCGAGTTCGACGGGCTGATCCGCCTCGTGGCCGTCGACCATCGTCTCCTCGTCGAACGGCAGTTCACGATCGAGCACGAGCCGGGTGCGGTCCGCGTCGACGGTCTTGGTCCAGGTCCCGATGAGCAGCGTGGCCACGGCGTTACCCGAGAAGTTGGTCAGCGCACGGGCTTCCGACATGAAGCGGTCGATACCGACGATCAGGCCGACACCGTCGAGCAGGTCGGGGCGATGGCTCTGCAGACCGCCCGCGAGAGTCGCCAGACCGGCACCGGTGACGCCCGCGGCACCCTTGGACGCGATGATCATGAACAACAGCAGGCCGACCTGTTCGCCGAGGCTCAGCGGTTTGCCCATGGCGTCGGCGATGAAGATCGAGGCCATCGTCAGGTAGATGGCGGTGCCGTCGAGATTGAACGAATACCCGGTCGGCACAACGACACCCACGGTGGTGCGTTCCACCCCCGCGTGTTCCATCTTCGCGATCAGTCGCGGTAGCGCCGACTCCGACGACGAGGTCGCCACGATCAGCAGGTACTCGCGCGACAGATACCGGCACAGCTTCAGGATCGAGACGCCCGAGACCATCCGCAGGATCACGCCGAGCACACCGAACACGAACACCAGACACGTCAGGTAGAACGCGATCATCAGCGTCGCCAGCTGCACCACCGCCGACCAGCCGGTGCGCCCCACCACGTTCGCGATCGCGCCGAACGCGCCGATCGGGGCCAGCCACAGGATCATCGACAGGATCCGGAACACCAGCTTCTGGGCCAGCGAGACCGCGCGCAGGATCGGCGCGCCCGCATCGCCCATCGCCTGCACCGCGAACCCGACCAGCAGCGCGACGAACAGCGCCTGCAGCACGCTGCCCGCGGTCAGCGACGACACGAGCGTGGTGGGCACGATGTTCTGGATGAAGTCCCAGGTGCCGCCCGCGCTGTGCGCTTGATCGGCGTATTTCGCACCCGCTCCCGTGGTGCCGACATCGAGCCCCTCGCCCGGATCGATGAGATTGCCCACGACGAGACCGATACCGAGGGCAACCGTCGACATCACCAGGAAATAGCCGATGGCCAGGCCACCGACCTTGCCGACCGTGGCGGCCGCGCGCACCGAACCGATGCCGAGGACGATCGTGCAGAAGATGACAGGTGCGATCATCATCTTGATCAGGTTCACGAATACTGTGCCGAGCGGCGCCAGCGCCTGACCGAATTCCGGGGCCACCCGGCCGACGACGACGCCGGCCACGACGGCGAGGATCACCGCGATGTACAGCCAATGGGTATGGTCGCGTTTCCGCGCTGCGGTGGTATCACTCATGCCGACGAGCATGAGGAACTATTGTGACGGCCGTCACTTTGGTCCATAAGTTTCATATCGATGCATAACGTTCGAGAAATCCAGGTCGGAGGCAAGAGGTGCGACGAGGACGACTGTCGCTCGCGGGACAGGCCTTCGTGTGGCAGCTGGTGGTGCTGGCGCTGCTGATCGCCGTCGGCACCATCCTGGCGGTGCTCGATGCCAGGCGAGACCATGATCTCGCGGCGGAAATGCAGGTCAGAGACGTCGCGGTGACGGTGGCACGCTCGCCGTCGACCCTGGCCGCGGTGAACTCGCCCTACCCGAGCGGGCTGCTGCAGCCGACCACCGAGCGGATCCGGGCGGCCACCGGCATGGACTTCATCGTCGTGATGGCTCCCGACCGCACCCGCTACACCCATACCAACCCCGATCTGATCGGCAAGCCGTTCGTCGGCAGCATCGACGGTGCGCTGGCGGGCCAGACTCTCACCGAAACCTTCACCGGGACCCTCGGCCCCTCGATCCGCGCGGTCACCCCGGTCTACGACAGCGGCCGGGTGGTGGCGCTGGTCTCGGCCGGCGTCACCCGGGCCAAGATCAGCACCCAGGTCACCTCCCAGCTGCCCCTGATCCTCGGGGTCGCCGCGATGGGTCTAGCCCTGGCCGCGCTGTCGTCGTTCCTGATCAGCCGCAGGTTGCGGCGCCAGACCCATGGCTTGGCCCCCGACGAACTGCGCGCGCTCTACGAGCACCACGACGCGGTCCTGCACTCCGTGCACGAGGGTCTGGTGGTGTTCGGCGACCAGGCCGAGGCCGCGGAGGTGGTCAACGATCAGGCGCGCACCCTGCTCGACCTGCCCGACGGTCCGGTGCACCGCAGCGACCTGCCCGTCTCGCTGCAACAGATGAGCGGGGGCGTGGTGCGCGACGAGACGCACGTGACCACCGACCGCATCCTGCTGGTCAATCAGGACCTGGTCAGCTGGGAGGGCAGCCAGATCGGCACCGTGCTCACCATCCGCGATCAGACCGAGCTGCGCGCGGTGCTCGGCGAGCTCGACTCGGTGCGCGGCTTCGCCGAATCGCTGCGCGCCCAGGCGCACGAGGCGGCCAACCGGCTGCACACCGTGGTCACCATGGTCGAGCTGGGTCGCCCCGACGAAGCGGTGGCCTTCGCCACCGCGGAATTGCAGCTCTCGCAAGTGTTGATCGACCGTTTGCTGGCCGCCGTCGGTGACGCGGCGCTGGCCGCGCTGCTGCTCGGCAAGGTCGACCAGGCCGCCGAGCGCGGGGTGAGCCTGGCCATCAGCGAGGACACCGCGCTGGACTCCACCGATCCGCTGTCTCCACACGAGACCGTCACCCTGGTCGGCAACCTGATCGACAACGCGATCGACGCGGCCGCGGGCACTGTGGACAAGCGCGTCGAGGTGTCGGTGTGCCATCGTGACGGTGCGCTGTGGGTTCAGGTATCCGACAGCGGGCCCGGTATGTCGGCCCAGATGTTCTCCCGTGCCGCCGAACGCGGCTACACCACCAAGTCCGACCACGCGGGCCTCGGCCTCGCTCTGGTGCACCGCCTCGTCGACCGACATCGCGGCACCATCACCACCACGGCCGCACCACACAGCGCGGTCATCGTTCGCATTCCGCTGAGGGAGAAGTCATGATCCGGGTCTTGATCGTCGAGGACGAGCCGCTGATCGCCCAGGCCCATCGGGCCTATCTCGAACGGCTCGACGGCTTCGTCACCGGTGGCGTGGTCCATACCGGACGCGATGCGCTGCGGGTAGCCGCCGAGGCGATCGCCGAGGGCAATCCGTTCCACCTGGTGCTGATGGATATCGGGCTGCCCGATATCAGTGGGCTCGATGTGGCGGCCGCGCTCAACGGGCTCCAGCCGCGTCCCGATGTCATCGCGATCACCTCGGCGCGCGAGCTGACCATGGTGCGCAACGCGGTGGCCCACGGCGTGGTGCTGTATCTGCTCAAGCCGTTCACCTTCGCCGCGTTCCGCGAAAAGCTGGAGCGCTACCGCGATTTCGATTCCGCGCTGCCCGCGGGCGAGGCGGCGTTGTCGCAGTACGACATCGACCGTGCCCTCGGCGCGCTGCGCACCGCCGACCAGAAGGCCGGTGCGCCGAAAGGCGTGGTGCAGCACACGCTGGAGGAGGTGTCGCGCGCGGTGCGCTCGACCGAGTCGGGCATCACCGCCACCGATGCCGCCGCGGCCGTCGGCGTTTCGCGCATCACGGCATGGCGGTATCTGGAGAAGCTCGCCGACGACGGATTGGCCGAGCGCCGAGCCGATTACGGTCGCGCCGGGCGCCCGAAGACCCGCTACCGCTGGCGCGCGGTCACCTGACCTCGCGGGTTCAGGCCGGTCGCGAGGCGCCTGCCAGATCGTCGGGCGCCGAGGCGCGCGCGACCGGGCCGAGGTCGACCGGCATGTGCTCGAAACCGTGCAGCGTGAACAGGTTTCGCCGTACCGGCGCGCCACGCAAACGCAGACTCGGGTAGCGGGTGTAGAGCGCGCGCAGGGCGTGTACCGCTTCCATCCTGGCCAGGCTCGCGCCGAGGCAGGAGTGCACGCCGCTGCTGAATGCCAGGTGCTCCTTGGCGTTGCGACGGTCGATGTCGAAGCGGTGCGGGTCGGGGAAGACCGCCGGGTCGCGGTTGGCTCCGGCCAGCGACAAGATGATCGTGCTGTCGGCCCGCACCCGGACGCCATCGAGCTCGACGTCGGCGAGCGTTTGGCGTGCGGTGGTCTGGACCGGCGGATCGAACCGCAGGGTCTCCTCCACCACGTCGGGCCAGCGTTCGGGGTCGGCCTGGGCGAGGGCGAGCTGGTCGGGATGGGCCGACAGCGCGGCCACCGCGTTGCCGATCAGATTGACCGTCGTCTCGAAACCGGCGCCCATCAGCAGGCTCGCGCCAGCCTGCAATTCCCGCAGACTCAGATCGCCCGAGCTCACCAAGGTGGACAGGATGTCCTCACCCGGTGCGCGACGCAGCGTGGCGATGTGGTCGGCCAGATAGTCGTTCATGGACTCGATCGCGGCCATCGCCGCCCGATACGACCGCCACGAGGTGCCGAGATCGAGCAACGGCGTCACCATGTCGCCCCACCGCAGGAACATCTCACGGTCGGCGGGCGGGAAGCCGAGCATGTCGGCGATGATCGCGATCGGCACCCTGGCCGCGAAGTCGGTGATCAGGTCCACCGATCCGTCCGCGGGCATCGCCTCGAGCAGTTCGGCGGTGACCACTTCCACCCGCTCGCGCAGCCGGGCGATGGCGCGCGGGGTGAACGCCGAGGCCACCGGCTTGCGCATCCTGGTGTGCTCAGGCGGGTCAAGGACCAGCATCGACGGCGGCTCGACCGGGTTGGGCGGCACCGTGACCCGGGCGGCGAGCTTGCGCCACGGAGCGGGCAGATCGGTGTTGAGGGCAGGCCGTACGCCGAATCTGGGGTCGCGCAGGATCGCTCGCACCTGCGCGTGATCGAACGTGGCGAACGACACCGACGTCTTGATCAAGCCGCCGCGACCGCGCAGTTCGTCGATCAGCGAATAGGGGTCGTGCAGGCCCTGCTGACCGTTGAGCAACGTCGCGAAAGGATCGCCGCGCCGCACCTGCCATCGCAAGATCGCCCGCGGCGCGCCGTGTTCGGCCGACCATCGAACCCAGTACTGCGCGATCATCGCCACCCCAACCGTCGAAGCCGGAAAACTTGCTTCCACAGTACGGACGGGCTGTGATGGGCGACACGTTCCAGGGGCGGACCCGGACCTATACCTGGGTAGGAGTCAGCGCCGGACGGTCACCTTCTCGGTGACGACCCGATGATCGAGCGCGCCCGGATCGGGGTTGGCGACCTGCACCAGCGACGCCCCGGCGAACAGCACCGCGACGAACCCGTCGATCACTTCCTCGGCTGTCTCCCACGGCGTACTCGACAACACCCGGTCACCGGCGGAGAACCCTTGTAGTGCGGCGGATCTGCGGGCCATCGCCAGTATTTCGTTCACCGGGAGCCCGTCGATCGCGGCCCGAAAACCACCGGGCAGGAACTGATCACCGTGCACTCGCACGGCGGTCGCGAAATCGGTGACTCCGACCGGCAGGTCACGCACCGGCGTGCCCATCGCGTCCAGCGACAGCACCGCCACCTCACCGACACCGTCGGCATCGTCGAGCCGATCCGGTGTCACCAGCGCGAGGTCGGCGTCGGGATCGGGGGCGAGCACCACTTCGGTTCCCGCCCACCAGCATCCGAGCAGCACCGCGGCGGTCTGCCAGTGCGCGGGCAACAGCACCGCGACCCTGGCACCGGGGGTGAGCGCGAATTCGTCGCGGATCAGGTTCGCGGTCTTGGCGGCCCAGTTGGCCAACGTCAGCCCGGACAGTTCGATCCGCGCGCCGGTGGCGTCGTCGTACCAGGTGACGCGCGGTCCGGCGGGATCACGTTCGAGAATCGGGTCGAGGAGGGCGTCGGTCAGGGTCGAGTTCGGCTCACGCATGGGTCAATTCACACATTTCGGTCCGTTCTGGCCTGCGTCGATCGGCGGGGCGGGCGGTATCGGTGTCGCGGTCGCCGAGGATGTCGCGTCGAGATCGAACATGCCTGCCGCGGCCGAGCCGGGACCAGAGTAGTCGCTCGCCAGCACCACGCTCACGGTATCCGCCGACACCGTCGGATCGGCGACCACCGTCAGGCCGCCGAGCGCCTCGGCGACGGCCGCCGCCTTCGGGTCGGCGGCGTCGGCGGCAAGCACCCGACTCGAGCTCACGCTGCCCCCGGTGAAGTTGCCGATCGTGCCTTCCTGGAAACCCTTGCCCGTCAGAGCCGCCGACACCTTGGCGGCGAGCCCGGTGGCCCCGCCCGCGTTGAGCACGCTCACCGTCACCGTCGAGGTGTCGATCTTCGGCGCGGTGTCTTCGTCTTGCTCGTCCTCACCCACGAGCCCGGCGACGAAACGCTGCACCGTCTTGGGGTCGACCTTGACCACCGACTCCCCGGCCGAGGTCATGCTGTTGAGATCGGAGACCGGGATGGTGTCGAATTCCACCTTGCCGCCGGACAGATCCTTGAGCTGCTGGAGGAAGGCCAGCACGTCCCAGTCCTCGTCGAGCACCACGGTGCGGCCGACCGCTTCGCTGATCTCGCTGAGCTTGCCGGGATTGGCCAGGATCTTGGCATTGAGCAACTGGCCGACCAGTTGCGCCATGAACACCTGCTGACGCACGATCCGGTCGATGTCGCCGCGTTCGAGATCATGTCGCTGACGCACGAAGCTCAGCGCCTCCTGACCGTCGAGACGCTGGCGCCCGGCCGGGAAGTCCGCGCCCGACATCGGTTCGTCCACCGCCTGGTTCAGGCACACCTCGACACCGCCCACCGAGTCGGTGAGCAGGACGAAGCCGAGCAGGCTCACCTCGGCGTAGTGGTCGACGGTGATACCGGTCAGATCGGCCACCGACTTGATGAGGGCCTGGCGGCCCGCCTTGGTCGACTCGCGTTCGGCGTCGGCCTCGGATTTGCCGTCGGCGAGCAGTTCGGCGCGTTCGGTCTCCTTGGTCGCGCCGTACGCGGAGTTGATCTTGGCCTTGCCCTGGCCGCCGACATCGACGTAGGAGTCGCGTGGGATGGAGATCGCGGTGGCCGAGCGGCCGTCGTTGGGGACACGGATCAGCACGATGGTGTCGGTATTGGTGCCCACCTCGTCGCCCGCGTGCAGCATGGCGCGTTCGGCGGTGGTGAGCGGGTTGCCGTGCGCGTCGGTGCGGCTGTCCACGCCGACGAGCAGGATGTCGACCGCCCCGTCACGATGACCGCCCAGACCGAGCCCACCGATCCGGTCGATATTGGCGATCAGGTTGTCGACACTGCGCCAGGCGAATCCGGTGAGCGCCAGCACCAGCACCGCAGAGATCGCCACCATCAGTTTGACCGGACCGAAGGTGCCCGGCGGCCCGCTGACCGGCCTTGTCGACTCTCGCACTCGTGCATCCTCTCGACGAACTCCGCGCCCGGACCGCTGCACCCCCGGCAAACACCGCCTTGTCGTTGGCCCGGGCTCGTCCACGGACACCAGCCCTCACAGGCTAACCAACAGTTACCACACTCGGGCCCAACCGCAGGTGCCCCGGCGTGCCAGACTGGCCGCGTGAACGCCGATTTCCGCGCCCCCGCTCACCTGATCGTAACCGGCGCACATGGTCTGCTGGGGCGACAAATCCTGCGCCTGGCCCCCACTGCGCACGGCTTCGGGCGGGCCGAACTCGACATCACCGACCGCGACGCCGTCGACGCCGTCCTCACACCCGGAGCCGTGGTGATCAACTGCGCGGCCTACACCGCGGTCGACGCCGCCGAAACCGACGCCGCGGCGGCCTTCGCCGCCAACGCGACCGGACCGGCCGTGCTCGCGGCCGCCTGCGTCGCGGCGGGTGCGCGGCTGATCCACGTCTCCACCGACTACGTCTTCCCCGGAACCGCGCGGAGGCCGTACGAACCCGGGGACCCCACCGGGCCGACCACGGTCTACGGACAGTCCAAGCTCGCCGGTGAGCAGGCGGTGCTCGCGCTGGGCGCGCACGTGGTGCGCACCGCCTGGGTGTACGCCGGTGTCGAGGGGGATTTCGTCGCGACCATGCGCAGATTGGAAGCCGAACGCGACACCGTCACCGTGGTCGACGACCAAGTCGGCTCCCCCACCAGCGCCGCCGATCTCGCCGCCGCGCTCCTGGAATCGAGCACCCGCCCCGACGTGCCCCGGGTGTTGCACGCCACCAATTCCGGCACCGCTACCTGGTTCGACCTCGCCGCGGCGGTTTTCACCGACCTGGGCGCCGACCCCGGCCGGGTGCGGCCGTGCGCGTCCTCCGAATTCCCCAGACCCGCACCGCGCCCGGCGTATTCGGTGTTGTCCCCGGCGGCCTGGAACGCGGCGGGCCTCACCCCGCTTCGCCCCTGGCGTATCGCACTCACCGACACACTGCGCCGGTTGTCCGACTAGGCTCCGCAGTCGTGAACGCAGCAATCCCCGCCGATTCTCCAGCCCCCGCCGGCCTTGCCGTGGTCACGGTGACCTATTCACCGGGTGAGCACCTCGAGCACTTCATCACCACCCTGGCCGACGCCACCAGCGAGAAGCCGCAGGTGATCCTGGCCGACAACGGCTCGACCGACGGCGTCCCCGAGCTCGTCGCCGAGGCGAACTCCCACGTCACGCTGCTGCGTACCGGCGGCAATATCGGCTACGGCGGCGCCATCAACCGGGCCGTCGCCGAGATCGACCCGTCGATCGAATTCGTCATCCTGGCCAACCCGGACATCCGCTGGGGCGTCGACTCCATCGACAAGATGCTCGAAGCCGCCGCGCGCTGGCCACGGGCGGGCGCGATCGGGCCGATGGTTCGCGAGCCCGACGGCAGCATCTACCCGTCCGCACGTCGGGTCCCCGGGCTCGCCGACGGTGCGGGCCACGCCGTTCTCGGCTCGGTCTGGCCGAAGAACCCCTGGTCGGTGCGCTACCGCCAGGAGAACGAGCAGATCTCCGAGCGGGTGGTCGGCTGGCTGTCGGGCTCGTGCCTGCTGGTGCGCCGCGCCGCGTTCGACACCATCGACGGTTTCGACTCGCGCTACTTCATGTACATGGAGGACGTGGACTTCGGTGACCGCATGGGCAAGGCGGGCTGGCACAATGTCTTCGTCCCGGACGCCGAGGTGACCCACGCCAAGGGTCACGCCGCGGGCAAGCATCCCGAGCTGATGCTGCCCGCCCACCACGCCAGCGCCTACCGCTTCCAGGCGGATCGGCATCCGCACTGGTGGCAGGCTCCGTTGCGGGGCGCGTTGCGGGCCGGACTTGCGGTTCGCTCCAAGATTGCGGTTCGATCGGCGCTGCGCGAGCAAGCGCGATCCGCCTGACTCGTCAGCGCCCGGAGGCGACAGCCTGTGTAACCACGTAGGGCGCCGAGGCAGGCAAAATAGACACCGGCGCCCGAGTGGGCGCTGTGCGACTGTGAACAGGGGAAACTCGATGGCAGGCAATGCAGGCACCGACGCGGTCATCCTCGTCGGCGGACAGGGCACGCGGCTGCGCCCGCTCACCCTCTCGGCGCCCAAGCCCATGCTGCCGACGGCCGGGCTGCCGTTCCTGACCCACCTGCTGGCCAGGATCGCCGAGGCCGGGATCACCCACGTGGTACTCGGCACGTCTTTCAAGGCCGAGGTTTTCGAAGAGCACTTCGGTGACGGCTCCGAGCTGGGCCTCGACCTCGAGTACGTGACCGAGACCGAGCCGCTCGGCACCGGCGGCGGTATCCGCAACGTGCTGCCCAAACTGCGCGCCGACAACGTGATGGTGTTCAACGGCGACGTGCTCGGCGGCACCGACCTCGGTGCGATCCTCGACACCCACGAGTCGACCAACGCCGACGTCACCCTGCATCTGGTCCGTGTCAGCGACCCGCGCGCCTTCGGCTGTGTGCCGACCGACGACAGCGGGCGCGTCACCGCGTTCCTGGAGAAGACCCAGGATCCGCCGACCGACCAGATCAACGCCGGTTGCTATGTGTTCCGTCGCGAATACATCGAGAAGATCCCCACGGGTCGCCCGGTCTCGGTGGAGCGCGAGGTCTTCCCCGCGCTCCTGGCCGAGGGTGCCCGCGTCCAGGGCCACGTCGACGCCTCCTACTGGCGCGATATGGGCACCCCCGAGGACTTCGTGCGTGGTTCCGCCGACCTGGTCCGCGGTATCGCCCCCTCCCCCGCTCTTCCCGGCCAGCGCGGCGAGTCCCTCGTCCATCCCGGCGCGGGTGTGGCACCGGGCGCGCTGCTCATCGGCGGGACCGTGGTCGGGCGCGGCGCCGAGATCGGTGCGGGCGCGCGCTTGGACGGTGCGGTGATCTTCGACGGCGCTGTCGTCGAGGCGGGCGCGACCGTCGAACGCTCCATCATCGGCTTCGGTGCCAGGATCGGCCCCCGCGCGTTGGTTCGCGACGGTGTGATCGGCGACGGCGCCCACGTCGGTGCCCGCTGCGAGCTCCTGCGTGGTGCGCGCGTGTGGCCGGGCGTGGTCATCCCCGACGGCGGCATCCGCTTCTCCACCGACGTCTGATACCCCGCGACGCCGGGTCCCGCCGATTTCTCGGCAGGGCCCGGCGGCGTGCTCTCCGGACCTGCTCGGCCTGTGGCTGCTAGCTGAAACCCACCGCTTGGTCGCCCCAGGCTGTGTGCAGGTCGGCGTCCGGGTTGTCGACCACGCGGTCGATGGTGTCGATGAGCAGGGTGGTGCGGGCGGTGGGCCGGTAGTTGGGCCAGTGCTTGGAGCCGTCGAGCGCGGCGGGGACGCTGTGTTCGGCGAAGGCCAGCCAGCGGCGTTGCATCCGCCCCGAGACCGCGACCGAGGCTTTGCGTCCGCCGAGCCAGAAGGTGGGGTCGTGGTTGAAGGTGCCGAAATTGCCGAAGACATACGGTAATTCGGTGGCATGCCCCGCACCGACCCTGGCCGCTTTCAACATCGGGGTCGCGTAGTCGAAGCGATAGTTCCAGGTCGGGGAATGCTGGGCGTGCCCCTCGGCGACCCAGGCGGCAGGCATCCGGAAGGCCGCGTCGGTCGACATCGCCAGTGCCCCACGGGTGGTGGCGAGATCGGGGTAGGCCGAGGTGATCTCGGCGATCCGCTCGTGCGACATCTCCGGATGCGACGCGGCGACGTCGCGCAGCATCGCGTTCACCGCGTCGGGCGTCACCGGCATGATCGGCGAGCGCAGCACCCGAAACAGCGACGCCTCATCACGATTGGTGCCGATCAACAGCGGCACCCGATGCGAGAGACCCTGCTGGAATTGGTCGATCGGATAGCCGGGCAACAGATCTCCGTCGACGACCGGCGCCGCGGCGAGCCTGCCCGGTTCCTTGATCGGTACCTCGTCCAGCAGCACCGCACCGATCTCGACGAGGCGTTCGATCGGCAACTCCAGCAACCGATTCGTCTCGCCCGGCCCGAGCTCGAGCAGTTCCAGATAGCGCTGCCCGACCACCGCGGCCCGCTCCTGCCCGAAAACCGTCGTGGCGGGCGGGCTCTGGGCGATCGCCTTGTGGAACAGTCCGGCCGCGGCCGGTGAGGTGAGCAGTGCGGTGACGCATCCCGCGCCCGAGGACTCACCGAAGAGGGTCACGTTGTCCGGGTCGCCGCCGAACGCGGCGATATTGTCGCGCACCCACGCGAGCGCGGCGATCTGATCGCGCAGGCCGAGGTTGGCGGTGAACTGCTCGCCGAACGAGGACAGGTCGAGGAAGCCGAGCACCCCGAGTCGATAGTTCACCGAGACGACCACCACGTCGCCCGCCTCGGCCAGCTTGCGCCCGTCGTAGATGGTCTGGGCGGCGGTGCCGAGGCAGTAGGCGCCGCCGTGCAACCAGACCATCACCGGGCGCGGTTCGTCGTCGCTCGGCTCGGGCCGCGGCGACCAGACATTGACCCACAGGCAGTCCTCGCCCATCTGCAGGTCGGAACCCACCGGCACCATCGCACCCATGGCCTGCGGTGCGATATCGCCGAAGACCACACAGTCGCGTACCCCGTCCCAGGGCTTCGGCGGCTCCGGGGCGACGAACCGAGCCGGTCCGGCGGGTGCGGCGGCATAGGGAATGCTGCGCCACACCGCCACCGGTCCGTCCCAGGTTCCGCGCACCACTCCGTACTCGGTGCCCGCCAGTGGGTCGGCCTCGTGCGTCCGCATGTCGTGGTCGAGATCGGGCTGAATGCTCATCGCACACCTCCTAGCCGGCGCGACCGGGCGGGTGCCTGTGCATTTGCTCCCGCTGGCCGCAGCACCTGGTGACTTCTAACGAGAGTACGTGCGCACCGCCCGTACACGCGCCCTACGCGCCATTTCCGCAGGTAACAGTTACTCCGCGGTACAGAAGGAAGCGGCGTTTCGTCGCCCGCGACGGGAGGAAGTGGGCCGATCAGGTCGAATTTCGGCCCCGCCGCGGCGACCGACGCCGGCGTGCCGCTGTCCGGCGGACAACGCTTCGTTTCGGTTAGCCAGAAATGTGCTGAGCGAGGCCGGGCCGAAGCGTCCGCCCGCATCCCGAGGGCGCTACGACGATATTCCGACAGGCAATCCGTCGGGCGTCGGCGCTGCCTACACTGTGTCGATGCCGAACTACAGCTTCCGGTGTCGTTCCTGCGGCGACACGTTCGACGTCAACCGGCCGATGGCGCAGTCCTCGGACCCCGCCACGTGCCCCGTCGGCCACGATGACACCGTCAAACTGCTCACCACCTTCGCGGCGGTGGGACGCGGCTCGGCTCCGACACCCGCGCCCGCGCCACGTCCGGCGGGGGGCGGTTGCTGTGGTGGTGGCGGCTGCTGCTGACCGCATCGACGAGACGGCGCGCGGCCACGGCTCCCGTTGCGACGTCAGTCGCGGCGGTCGGCGTGGCCCAAGTCGCGGTCGGGCGCGATCCGGTCGCGCACCCGCTGCTTGAGCACCGCGATATCGGGAAAACCCCCGTCCGCCTTGCGTTCCCAAAGCTGTTCACCGTCGAGGGTGATCCGGAAGATCCCGCCCTCGCCCGGCACCAGCGCCACCTCACCGAGTTCGGTGGCGAACGTGGTGAGCAGTTCCTGCGCCATCCAGCTCGCCCGGAGCAGCCAGCGGCATTGGGTGCAGTACTCGATCGCGATACGGGGCACGTGAGCAGTATCCCCCGTCTCAGGCCTGGAACGTCCCGTCGAGGTAGACCCACGCGCCGTCGACCCGCACGAAGGTACTGATCTCGTGCATCGCGTCACGCGTGCCGTCGAGCTTGTAGTGGGCGATGAACTCGACCGTGCCGTTGTCGTCGAACGGCCCACCACGCTGTGTCCCGACGATCTCGAGAAACAGCCACCGCTGATCCCGGTCGAGCTCGAGCTCGGCGGGGCGCGTACTGGGATGCCAGGAGCGCAGCAGATAGTCCACCTCGCCGACGACGTAGGCCGTGTAGCGAGACCGCATCAGCGTCTCCGCGGTCGGCGCGGCCTTCTCCCCCGCGAGAATCGGCCCGCAGCACGCGTCGAACGGCTCACCACGACGACACGGACACGGTCTCACTTCACCCATGCCCCCATCCTGCCGGACCCGCCCGCCCTCCCCGCACCCCAGATCCGTCGGCGTCGCTCACCCGAACGGCTGGTGCGCGAGGGGAGCCAGCGCCAACACCCGCGCCAGCTCGGCGGTCTGATCCCGCCACCGCCGCAGGTCGGTGACACTCGGCGCCATCTCGTAGTCCAGATGATGCGCCGCCCGGGACAGCGCCGCCCACAACGCGCCGACCTGCCCCGCTGTCTCCGCCCCCGCGTACACCCGCAACGCCAGCAGCTGAGCCCGCATCGGACACCGCATCAACTCCGGCGCCACCTGCGCCCACAATTGATCCACGGCCTGTTCGAGCGCCAGCCGCAGGATCCACGCCACCGCCCGCGACCAGACGCCACCGGCATCCGACACCGACCCGTCCAACAGGTTCTCGGCCGCGTGCAACCGCTGCGCCACCGAAGGCCGCGGGCTGAACTTCGCGCGAGCGGGCCTGCCACGGCGATTCACGACGACCTCACCGAGCCGCTCGTGTTCGCACCGCGGTCGGCTCGTGCGCTCGCAACCAGGTGATGAATCGTTCGGTGTCACTGATCAATTCACGCATCGGGCGGTCGATCGGCACGTGGGCGCCCGCGGTGGCGTCACGCAGGACACCGACGAGCCAGCGTCCGCCCACCGCGCTCAGATGCTTGTTCAGGTCGTCCACGCGGGCGCCGACGCCCATGATGGCGAGGGTGATCATGGCGCGGGTGGTGTGCGCGTTGCGGACGCGCCGTTCCACCTCCCCGTGCTCGAGACCGGCCGCCAGCAGAACTTGTCGCGCCTTCGCCAACCCGGCCGCTTCGATCGCCGAACGGCAGCAGGTCGCGACGAGTTCGTCGGCGATGGCGGCGGGAAGCTGGGGGGTGCGCAGCAGGGATCGAGCGTCGTCGAGGTAGCGCCGAACCGGGTCGCCGGTCACCCTGACCTCGACGATCGAACGCTCGCGCCGCTGCACCTCGAGCACCGTGGCGTCGAGCTGCATGCGGCGCACCGCCTCGGCCAGGCGCTCGTCATGGGTGAACACCACCACCTGCCGCGAGGCCGCCACTTCGGCGAGCACTCCGGCCAGCCCGTCGACTTTCGCGGGGTCCATCGCCTGCACCGGGTCGTCGATCATCACGAACCGGAAAGGGCTGTGCGCCACCGTGGCTCGCGGGAGGAACAGCGACAGTCCGAGCGCGTGCAGCTCCCCCTGGCTCATCACGCCGAGCGCCGCGCCGTCCACCTCGTCGACGGTGACATCGAGCACCACCCGCCGTGCCGTTCCCGCGCTGCCCTGCAACCGGATCGCGCCGAGCTCCACGTTGCTGTGCTGGCGCAGAGTGCTCCACACCCAGCGTGCCGTGGTCTCCAGTGGCCGCATCCGCTCCCCGCGGATCGTCGCCGTCGCCCCCTTGAGCCAGTCGGCCGCCTTCTTCACGACCCGCAGCTCGCTCGCGTGGTCGGCGACGGCGCGGGCGGGGTCGAGCCAGGCGAGAATGCGCGGGACCAGCGGCGACCACACCGCGTCCAGGCGTTCCAGCTCGGCGCGGGTATCTCGTTGCAGTGCACCGAGTTCGGCGGCGAGATCGAGGTGGACTGCATGCAGTCGATCCGGGAGTCGGTGGTCGTAGTCGAGCGAAGCGAGCTCGGCCCACTGCGACCAGAGCTCTCCCACGACCTCGCGCTGTTTGCGCAGCGAATCCGCGCTACCCGGTAGCGAATTGGCGCGACCTGTCTCCGCAGCCGGCCGGGCGGTGGTGGTCGAGCGCCCCTCGGCACGGGCGCCGCGTGCACCGGCCACGCCGAGCTCGATCGGCACACCCTGGACGAGTGCGCGGGCCGCCAGCAGCGCGTTGTCGAACTCCGATCGGGCCGCCTGGAATGCGGCGAGTTCCGCACTGCGGTGGGCGATCTCGATGTCGGCGGACGCGAGCCACGCGGTATCGAGATCGCCACGCCCGCAGACCGGGCAGGGGCACTCGCCACCCGCGGTGACGTGTTCGCGTGCGCGCGTGAGCAATTCGAGAACCCTCAGGTCACCCTCCGCGTCGGCGGTCGCGTAGCGCGCGACCGCCTGCGCGGCTTCGGCGAGCCGATCCGTCGTCGCGGCGACCGCGACCGCGTCGGGCAGGGTGAGCCGCAGAATCGCCCGCAAGCCCTCTGGCCCTTCGATACCGAGAACCGAGTCGGCGACCGCGGCCGCCACCGCGTCGATGTCGGGATCCGGCGCTCGCAGCAGGTCGGCCACGTCGCGGGCGCGTTCGTCGTCGGCCTCGGCGAGTTCGACCAGCAGATCGGCGCGGGACTGGCGCGAATCCTTCACGGCGCGTTCGAGTTCGAGCTTGCGCAATCTGATCTGTTCGGCCGCGGCGGCCAACTCGTCGAGGCCGAGCAGGCGATGCAGGGCATCGAACAGGTCGCTCGGCTTCCCGTCGACGAGCGCGCCGAGCTCGCTGTAGGACAGGAACGGCCGGTACAGATCGAGCCGTTGCCGCCGGCCACGGGGGTCGATCGGGGCTGCCGGTTCGGTCCCGCGCCGCTCGGTCCACCGCGCGTCGGCCAGCTCCGCACTCGCGTCCCAGCTGGTGGCGACCGAGAGCTGCGGCTCCTCGCCCGCGGTGAGCAGCTCGACGTCGATCCGGGCGGTCTCGGGCTCGTGCAGGTTGCGCCACCCCTCGCGCCACGCGGTCGAGCGGCCGTCCCAGCGCCGATTCCCACCGGTCAACGCGAATTCCGCCGCCTCGGCGAAACTCGACTTGCCGCTACCGTTGCGACCGACCACCAGCGTGAGGCCCGGCCCGGGGTTCAATCGCAGCGTCGCCGCGGGCCCGATCCCCCGGAAGCCCTGCACGGTGATCGACCGCAGAAAGACCCCGGTATCACCGGAATCCGTTGCGGCCGAGTCACCGTCGACAGCTGCGAGCGCGGCAAGCACGCATTCGGCGACCCGTTCCTCCACTGCCGGGTCGGCGGCGAGCTCGCGCGCGACCACCTCGGCGATCCGATCCGAGCACACTGGCGACATCCCCCTTCGCGTCGGCGCGCAACGCGGCGATCCTGGTGGAAACGCTACCCGATCGCCGGATGTTCGCCCAGGGGATGCGCGGGGCCCCAGCGAATCTGCCCGCGGAGGTGGAATGGCCATCGCGGCGCCACGGCGGGACCTCGATGTCCACCCCTCGCCCACCCCGGCGGGCAGCTCGATGAGGTGTTCACACCCGCGTTACGCTGCGTCGGGCAGCACGGGCGGTCCGGGCGGTGCCGAACAAGTCAGAATGCCAGACATTGCGGTCCACGGCAAGGGCTGGGGTGCGAAATTCCCACAGCACCAGCATTTTCCACGCGACCGGCCCTCGGCACCGCTAGTTGTCGGTGGGTTGCGGTAGATATTCGGCGAACAGAGAACGGGGGAACCGATGACCGAGCAACGCACGCCGTGGACCGAAGACCAGGTCCGCGCGCTCGCGCCCGATGCGAGCTCGCTGGCTGCCGCCCGCAAGCTGGCCGGTCGCTGGCGCGAGACCGGCACCGCGGGTAACGCGGTGTGGGGGCTGTGTCAGGGCAGCGGCGCCAAGCCGTACCAGGCGATCGTCGACCTGGACGGGCCCGCGTACAAGTGTTCGTGCCCGAGCCGCAAGTTCCCCTGTAAGCACACACTGTCGCTGTTGCTCACGTGGTCGAGCGGCCAGGCGCCCGCACGCGATGCCCCCGCCGATTTCGCGGCCGAGTGGTTGGCCGGGCGGGCCGCGAAAGCCGCCGCGCCACCGAAGCCGAAGACCGCGAGCGCGCCGTCGCAGGCCACCGTCGAGCAACGGCGAACCCGCGTCACCGCCGGGCTCACCGAACTGGAGATCTGGCTCACCGACCAGATCCGGACCGGCCTGGCCCAGACCGACCGATCCTTCGCCGCCTACGAGGCGATCGCGGCCCGGATGGTCGACGCCCAAGCGCCCCGAATCGCCGAGACCCTGCGGCGGTTGCCCTCCGCGGTGGTCACCACCGAACACTGGCCCGAACTGCTGTTGCGCGAGTACGCCCGCCTGCACCTGCTGGTGCTGGCCCATCGCGGGCTCGACGCACTGCCCGAGCCGTGGCAAGCGGGCGTCCGAACCCATGTCGGCTACCCGACAACGGCCGAGTCGGTCCTGACCGAGCCCGCGGTGCGGGACCGCTGGCTGGTGCTCGGCATGCGGGTGAGCGAAGAGGAGCGACTGCACACCCGCCGTACCTGGCTGCGCGGCCGCGCCGGCGGACGATGGGCCCTGCTCATCGAGCATTCCTTCGGCACCCCGAATTTCACCGGCGAAGTGCCCGCACCCGGCAGCGAAGTAGACGCCGAACTGCACTACTACCCCGGCGCCGTGGCCCTGCGCGCGCACTGGGGCACCCGCCACGGCGTACCCGAACCCTTCACCACCGTCCCCGCTGTCGGCGGCACCACGATCGACGACGCCTTGGACGCCTACGCCACCGCGTTGAGCGAGGATCCGTGGCTGCGCGCCTGGCCCGCGCTGCTCGCCGACGTCGTGCCGGTGCCCGACGAGAACGGATGGCTGCTCGTCGCGTCCGACGGCAGCGCGCTGCCACTGCCCGCGGGCGCGCGCCCCTGGCGGCTGATCGCCGTCGCGGGCGGTCACCCGGTGACAGTGTGCGGCGAATGGCGAGCCGACGGCTTCGACCCGATCTCGGTGTTGCACGCGGGCGAGGTGAGCGACCTGGACACCGAGTTCCCCATCGAAACCACCCCGTCCCCCGCGCTGGCCGAACTCGTCTCGGTAGCCCTGCTCGGCACCGCGCGCCGCAGCGCCGACGGCGTCCACCTCGACTCCGCGGTCGCCGCCGCCGTACCCCAGCACGCGAGCGAACCGGCCACCCGCCTGCTCCACACCGCCGCACTCCAAGACCTCTACCTCCGTGGCGGACAGCTCCCCCGGACGGCATCGAGACCCGAACCCGCCCTCGACGATCCACGCCGCCTTCTGCCACGGCCCGCGGCCGACCGCCTCAGTCGTCTACTCGCGGACAAATCCCCGTTCCTGCCCGAATGGTTCGCCGCGGCGACACCGTTCGACTTCAGACTCCCCGACGTGCTGTGCGTTCAAGCGCTGTCCGCCGCCTCCGACAGTGCGCTGCGAGCGCCGCTCCTTCGCCTGGCCGGGCGCCGTGGGCGCTGGCTCGCCGCACGCAACCCGGCGTGGGCGAAACTGGTGGACGAATTCCCGGGCGAGAAACAACCGATTTCGCACGCGGTGGGCATCGACGCCGACCCCCACATCGATACGGTCGCAGCCCCTGGCGCGGGCAGCGGGCCGAGCCCCGATACCGGCTCGGGTTCCAGCACGGGCACGGGCACGGGCAAGGATCCGGCCCACGATGTATGGCTGTTCGGCACAGCGGGAGAGCGCAAGGACTGGTTCGCGCGTACTCGTCGGGCGAATCCGGATGCGGCCCTCGCCCTGCTGTCGGCGGCGTGGCCGAAGGAGTCGGGGCCCGTCAAAGCGGAGCTGCTGGCATTGCTCGCCGATGGGCTCAACCCGGCCGACGAAGCCCTGCTCGAGCGGGCCCTCGATGATCGGCGCGGCGATGTGCGACGCACCGCCACCACGCTGCTGAACAAGCTCCCCGGCGCCGCCTTCGGGCAGCGGATGGCCGCGCTGATCGGATCGTGGATTCAGGTGCGCGCCGACGGCACCGTCGAGGTGACAGTGCCCGCGGAGCTCGACGCGCAGGCCCGGCGCGACGGCATCACCGACGCGACCGATCAAGCGAAACTGCGCTGGGACACCCCTGATTCGACGATCACCACCCTGCACCAGGCGGTCGCCGCGACTCCGCTCACCGCCTGGGCCCCGATCGTGGGCTCCACCGGCGCGGATGCCGCGACCACCGCGCTGAGCCTGACCCTGCCACCCCGCTATGCCAAGGCGATCGTGGACGGCTGGGTCGACGCCACGCTCGCCCAGCACGACACCGTCTGGGCCCGTGCGCTGTTCGCTCACGCGACCCCGACCGAGCAGGCCGTGCTCCGGCGGCGGGAACTGTTCACCCTGCTCGACCCCGCCGACCGGATCGAGCACGTGCTCGACCTCGACGCACACCAACTCAACGAACTACACGCGATCCTGCCCGGCCTCGATCACCCGTGGCCGGAACCCGTCGCCACCCATGTGCTCCGGCTGCTCGGTGAGCGCGCCCGCACCACCGCCCGCCAGCCGCACGCAGGCGCGGGCGTGTACACCGATCGGGCGCTGCTCACCGCGGCGAGCGTGCATCTGCCTGTCGACCTGGCCACGCGGATCACCGCGCTCGCCGACACCACCGATGATCCTGCCTGGCAACAGGCTTTCCACCGACTCGCCCACGATCTCACCGATCGCGCCACCATGCTCGAGGAGCTGCGTTGACCACCACCGAACCGTCCACCACCCTGCTGCGTCCCCACGCCGAACAGGCCTTCGCCGACGAATTGGCGGCCCTGGCCCGCGTCGACGACCGCGTCCGTCCGCCGTCCTGGAAACTGTCGCCGTGGGCGGTGGTCACCTATGTCCTCGGTGGCACCCTCGACGACGGCACCGTGATCACCCCCAAATACGTGGGTCCACGCAGGCTGATGGAGGTCGCGGTCGCCACCCTCGCCACCGACCGCGCGCTGCTGCTGCTCGGGGTGCCGGGCACGGCGAAAACCTGGGTCTCCGAGCACCTTTCGGCGGCGATCAGTGGCGAGTCGACCCTGCTCGTACAGGGCACCTCCGGTACCGCGGAAGAGGCGATCCGCTACGGCTGGAACTACGCCCGTCTACTCGCGGAGGGGCCGAGCGACGCCGCCCTGGTCGCGTCCCCGGTGATGACCGCCATGCGCACCGGCGCCATCGCCCGCATCGAAGAGCTCACCCGCATCCCCTCGGATGTGCAGGACGCGCTGATCACCATCCTGTCCGAGAAGACCCTGCCCGTTCCCGAGCTCGGCGGAGAAGTGCAGGCGGCCAAGGGTTTCAACGTCATCGCCACCGCCAACGATCGCGACCGCGGCGTGAACGACCTCTCCTCGGCGCTGCGCCGACGCTTCAACACCGTCGTGCTGCCGCTGCCGGCCGACGAGGATGCCGAGGTCGCCATCGTCAGCCGTCGCGTCGAACAGCTCGGTGCCGCACTGGAATTGCCGACCGTGCCCGCCGCCGCCGAGGAAGTGCGCCGCGTGGTGCGGGTCTTCCGCGAACTGCGCTCCGGCATCACCGCCGACGGTCGCACCAAACTCAAGTCCCCTTCGGGCACGCTGTCCACCGCGGAGGCGATCTCGGTGATCACCAACGGTCTCGCCCTGTCCGCACACTTCGGCGACGGTGTGCTGCGCGCCTCCGACATCGCGGGCGCCGTGCTCGGCTCGGTGATCAAAGACCCGGTGGCCGACACCGTGATCTGGACCGAATACCTCGAGGCCGTGGTCCGGGAACGCCCCGACTGGGCCGACTTCTACCGAGCCTGCCGCGAAATCGCCGGCTGACACCCACCGCCGGGGAGGACGGAACACAGCACACATGGGGTTTTCGATGAGTCAGCGCAACAAGCCGGCCCGCCCGACCACCGGAGAGACCACACCGGCCGACCCGGCAGGCGATGCGGACAACCGCAGGCGCTCCGGTGCGGCCACCGGCACAGACCTGGACGCAGGAACTCTCACCGAGCTGCGAGAGGGCAGCGCGAGCACAAAAGCCGATGCGGCCGAGCTGAATTCAGATGTGTGGGCGAGTCCGAGTACGAGCGCCAGTGCGCGTCTGCGTACGGGCGCGGGCGCGGGAACGGCGAGTGATCCTGTGGTCAGCGGGGAAGCGGTGACGCGGGTCTTCGGCATCCGTCACCACGGGCCGGGATCGGCGCGCTCGCTGCGCCACGCGCTGGAGGAGTTCCGTCCCGACGCCATACTCATCGAAGGGCCGTCCGACGCGGATCCGCTCGTCGGGTTCGTCGCCGCCGACACGATGACCCCACCGGTCGCGCTGCTCGCCTACGTGCCGGATTCGCCTGCCCGTGCGGCGTTCTGGCCGTTCGCTGTGTTCTCGCCCGAGTGGCAGGCCATGCGTTACGGCGTCGATCACGCCGTCCCGGTCCGCTTCTGCGATCTCCCTGCCACCAACGTCCTCGCCGCCGACGACGACACTCGCGGCGGCGGCTCCGATCCGCTGGCCGCCCTCGCCTCGGCCGCGGGGTATGACGATGCCGAGCGCTGGTGGGACGCCGTGGTCGAGACAGTTCCCGACAGTGCCGCGTTCGACGCGATCACCGAAGCCATGGCCGCGCTCCGTGAGGATGCCCCGCACTCCGCATCGGAGCCGGCAGCACAGCCCGACACTGCGGACCCGACACAAACACCGTTGTCGGCCACCGAAATCGGATCACCGGCAGCGCCGGATCGACGGCATCCCTCGATCGCGCCGCTGCTCGTCGACCAGCACACCTTGGTCCGCGAGGCGCATATGCGACAGGTGATGCGCCACGTGCTCAAGGGCGGGGCGAAGAGAGTGGCCGTGGTGTGCGGCGCGTGGCATGCGCCCGCGCTGGCAGGCCCGCTCGGCCCGGCCGCGCCGGATATGCGGCTGCTCAAGGGATTGCCGAAGACGAAGGCGGCGCTGACCTGGGTGCCGTGGACGCATTCGCGACTGGCAGCGGGCTCGGGATACGGCGCGGGCGTCACCTCACCCGGCTGGTACCACCATCTGTTCACCGAGACCGAGCGGCCGGTGGCGCGCTGGCTGACCAAGGTCGCCGGGGTGCTGCGCGGGCACGATCTGCCGGTGTCGAGCGCGCACATCATCGAGGCGGTGCGGCTGGCGGATACCCTCGCGGCGTTGCGCGGCCGGCCACTGGCGGGATTGTCCGAGGTCACCGAGGCGGTGCGGTCGGTGATGTGTGGTGGCGACGAGACCGTGCTGCGACTGGTGGTCGATGAACTCGTCGTCGGCGAAACGCTCGGCGGCGTCCCCGAGGACACCCCCACGGTCCCCTTGGCCGCCGATCTGCGGGCACGCAGCAGAACCCTTCGGCTCAAGCAGGAGGCTCTTGCCCGCACCCTCGACCTGGACCTGCGCAAGGAACGCGACGTCGAACGCTCGCATCTGTTGCACCGTCTGCGCCTGCTCGGGATCGGTTGGGGAACTCCGACGACCGGTGAGATCCGCAGCACCGGCACCTTCCGCGAGACCTGGACACTGCGCTGGGAACCGGAATTCGAGGTGCGCATCGTCGAAGCCGCGGTGTGGGGCACGACCCTGCGCACCGCGGCGGAATCGAAGATCCTCGACACCGCGAGCCGGGACGGCGTCACCGTCACCGCCTTGGCCGACGCACTGGAAATGGCCCTGCTCGCCGACTTGGGCGGCGCCACCGACGGCTTGATCACCAGGCTCGAAGCCGCCGCCGCCCTCGATCACGACGTCACCCACCTGCTCGGCGCCCTCCCCGGCCTGACCCGCACGCTGCGCTACGGCGATGTCCGCGGCACCGACACCAAGGCACTGACCCACGTCGCCGACGGCCTGCTGGTGCGGATCTGCGCGGGCCTGCCCGGCGCCGTCACCGGCCTCGACACCGATGCCGCGCAGGCCCTGCGCCTGCAGATCGACGCCGCGCACACCGCCATCAGCACCCGCGACGACGAGCACGCCGGCACCGAGTGGCTGGCGACCCTGCAGCGCATCGCCGACCGTGACGATGTGCACGGCGCGATCGGCGGCCGCGCGGTGCGTCTGCTCTGCGACGCCGAACGCATCGACGACGCCGACTCCGCGCGCCGCCTCGCCGCCGCCCTGTCCATCGGCAACACCCCCGCCGCCAAAGCCGCCTGGATCGACGGCTTCCTCGGCGGCCGTGGGCTACTGCTCGTCCACGACCGAGAGCTGTTGCGCCGCATCGACGAATGGCTGCGCGACCTCAACGAAGACCAGTTCGTCGCGACCCTGCCGCTGTTGCGCCGCACCTTCGGCTCCTTCGAATCCGGCGAACGCCGAGCCATCAGCCAGGCACTGCGGGACACCGGCACGGCGCCGACCACCGCGTCCACTCCCACCGCGATCGACCCGGTGCGCGGCCAGTTGGCTCTTCGAGCCGCCGCCGCCATCCTCGGTGCCGGCGGATGACCACGCCGAACAGCCACGCGAGCGAGCGCCACACCCACTCGGGTCTGCGCCGAGTCGGCACCCGGCTCGCGTCAGGACATCACGAATCCTCGCTCGATCACCAGGAGCACCCATGACCGAACCCGATGAAACCCAGTCGCGCCGTTGGCGTCTCGTGCTCGGCACCGCCGCCGAGGAACAACTCGGCGGCCTGTCCTCCGGCGCCGACCAGGCGATGGACCAGGCACTGTCCGCCCTCTACAACACCGGGGAAGCCGGCGGGTCGCCGAAAAGATCTGGCGGACTGGGCGGTTCGGCGCCCCGAGTGGCGCGCTGGCTCGGCGACATCCGCAGCTACTTCCCCGCGACCGTGGTCGAGGTGATGCAGCGCGACGCCGTGGAGCGCCTGAACCTCACCCAACTGCTGTTGGAGCCCGAGCTTCTGGAATCGGTAGAACCCGACGTGCACCTGGTGGGCACGCTGCTCGGACTCAACCGGGTGATGCCCGAAACCACCAAGGCCACCGCGCGAATGGTGGTCGAGAAGGTGGTGCGCGAGATCGAGCAGCGCATCGCCGCCAAGACCGTGGCCGCAGTTTCGGGCGCGATCAACCGGGCCGCCCGCACCCATCGCCCGAAGCTGCGCGATATCGATTTCAACCGGACCATTCGCAAGAATCTCGCCAACTACCTGCCCGAACACCGCACCATCGTGCCCGAACGGCTCGTCGGATACGGCCGCAAGTCGCAGTCGATCCAGCGTGATGTGGTCCTGGCCATCGATCAATCCGGTTCGATGGCGGCCAGCGTCGTCTACGCGTCGGTCTTCGGTGCGGTCCTCGCCTCCATGCGGTCGCTGAAGACCTCGCTGGTCGTGTTCGACACCGAGATCGTCGACCTCACCGACCAGCTCAGCGACCCGGTCGACGTCCTGTTCGGCACCCAGCTCGGCGGCGGCACCGACATCAATCGCGCCATCGCCTACTCGCAAACGCTGATCACCCGCCCCACCGACAGCCTGTTCGTGCTCATCTCCGATCTCTACGAGGGTGGCGTGCGCAACGAGATGCTGCGCCGCTGCCACGCGATGAAGGAAGCGGGCGTCCAAGTGGTCGTGCTGCTCGCCCTCTCCGACGAAGGCGCACCCGCCTACGACCACGACAACGCGGCAGCACTGGCAGCTCTCGGCATCCCCGCTTTCGCCTGCACCCCCGACAAATTCCCCGACCTGCTCGCCACCGCCCTCGACCGTGGCGACATCACCCGCTGGGCCGACACCAACGCCCCGGCGGTGTAACTGAGACCAGGAGCGCATCGCGTCCGGGCCAACTAGGCTGCCAACGATCGGGTTCGGTGGACGGGGTGAGGCGATGTTGCGGCGCGGGGCGGTGTTCGCCGGTTTCGTCATCGAGCGTGAGCTGGGGCGCGGCGGGATGGGCGCGGTGTACGCGGCGAGGGACCGCAGGCTGCCACGGCTGACCGCGTTGAAATTGATGCACCGTGACCTGTTCGCCGACTTCGAGATCCGCGCCAGGTTCGAACGCGAAGCCGACCTCGTGGCCCAGCTCGATCACCCGAACATCATCACCGTCTACGACCGTGGCATCGACGAGGAACGTCTCTGGATATCCATGCAGTTCGTGGACGGTGTCGATGCCTCGGCGGTTCCGGCGCCGCAATTCGGGAGCGAGCGGATCGCCCAGATCGTCACCCAGACCGCGAGCGCCCTCGACTACGCCCACCGCCAGGGCGTTCTGCACCGAGACGTGAAGCCCGCCAACATCCTGTTGTCACACACCGCGGGAGTCGGCGCGGGCTTCGACGAACGAGTCGTGTTGACCGACTTCGGCATCGCGAAACTTCTCGACGACACCGGCGGGCTCACCCGCACCGGCCAGTTCACCGCCACCATCGCCTACGCCTCCCCCGAACAACTCAGCAGCGCCCCGCTCGACGGCCGCGGCGACCAATATTCGCTGGCCTGCACGGTATTCCGACTCCTCACCGGCACCGGCCCGTTCGACGCGCCCAACCCCGCCACCGTCATGCTCGGCCACCTCAACGCCCCGCCACCCGCGGCGAGCACCCGCCGCGCCAGCCTCCCCACCGCGGTGGACGCGGTCCTGTCCAAGGCCATGGCCAAGGACCCCGCCCACCGCTTCCCCACCTGTATCGCGTTCGCCACTGCCCTCACCGAGGCCCTCCGCCGACGCCCGACCTCCGGCGCCGCGCCGCACGGATCCCCGAGTCGGCCGAATGCCGGACGCCACGATCCGACCGCTGTCGGCCACCCCGCGACCGAGCCCGAAAGTCTCGTCGCCGTAGACAGTCGCGGCATCGACGCCGCCCGCGAGGCCCGGTCGGCCGAGGAACCGACCGCACACGCCCTCGCACCGACGCGGACATCGAGCTCCGATCCTGCGCGGCGGACCAGGGACGTCGTCGCGACGGCCGCACCGATCTGGCTCAACGCCGTGCACGGCTGCCTCCTCGGCGGCGCGATCGGTGATGCGCTCGGAGCGCCGGTGGAAACCCTGTCGCTGCAACAGATTCGCGACGAGCACGGACATCTCGGGGTGGGTGACGACGCCGATCATCTGCGGATCTCGGAGGAGACGCAGTTGACGGCGTTCACGGTGGAGGCTTTGATCCGAGGCTCCGTGCGTGCACGGGCGAAGGGAATCGGCGGGGCGACATTGGGTTTACTGCAGCAGGGGATGCTGGTGTGGTTGCGCGGGCAGGTACGCGATGTGCCCGATCAGCCGATCACCCTCCACAGCTCACTCGCCGACCATGCCGAACTGACCGAACAGCGCGGCGTGGCGGTCTCGGTGTACACCGCGCTGCGCGAGGCGGCCGAGCGCCGGGATCCGACGAATCCGATGGGCACCCGTGACCGGCCGATCAACAATTCCAAGGGCAGTGGCGCGGTGATGCGGGCCTCGCCGTGCGGATTCGGTTACGCCGCGGATCGTGGCGGCTCTGCGCTCACAGCCATCTTCGAACTGGGATGTGACGCGGCCGCACTCACCCACGGCCACCCCAGCGGCTGGCTCCCCGCAGGCACCCTCGCCGCACTTGTGTACCAGGCCAGTCGCGGCGTCGACACCATGACCGCACTCGACCGGGCTCGCGCCGAACTGGCGAGCTATCCACACCACGAGGAAACCTCGGCCGCACTCGAAGCGGCGATCTCGCTTGCCGCCCACACCTCCAGGCCAGGACGCAAGCCCCAGCCCGAGGACCTCGAAATTCTCGGCCAGGGTTGGATCGCCCCTGAAGCCCTCGCCATCGCCGTCTTCGCTGTGCTGGCCGCGGAGTCCGTCGGCGGGCCCGCCCACCTCATCGTCCGCAACGGACTCCTGTTGTCGGTCAACCATTCCGGGGACAGCGACGCCACCGGTTCGATCGCGGGCAGCCTGCTCGGCGCGCGCTACGGTCGCCCTGCCCTTCCCCATCGCTGGTCGCACACCGTCGATGCTCGCCCTGTGCTCGACCGGCTCGCCGCCGATTACTGCGCCGAATTCGGCCTCACCCCACCACAAGACGACCACGGGCATCCGACGCAGGCCTGGATCGACCGCTACCCCATCGTCTGAACACGGCGACGCCCAACCTGCGCTGCCTGTAGTCGGCGGCCGTCTACGAACACGATCTCGGCTCGAGGGCAGATCCTCGCCTCGGAACGCACTCGGCCCCCGATGGAATGTCCACCGGGGGCCGAGAGTGGTCGCGACTCTTACAGATCCGCGATAGCCGCCAACGGCGGCGTCCGCGCGGCCCGCACACCCGGCCACACCGCGGCCAGCACGCCCACCACACCGGAGGCGACCAGCACGATCACCAGCTGCGACCACGGAATGGTGATCTGGTCGATGCCCATATCGCGCAGCGTGCGCAGGAATCCGACGCCGAGCGCGATGCCGAGCACCAGCCCGACGATCGCGCCGAAGATCGCGATCAGCATGGACTCCAGGTAGATCGTGCGCCGCACCTGCGCCCGCTGGGTGCCCACCGCACGCAGCATGCCGATCTCGCGTCGGCGCTCCACCACCGACAGTGCCAGGGTGTTGATGATGCCGAGCACCGCGATCACCACGGCCAACGCGAGCAGCCCGTAGAGGATGGCGAGCAGGGTGTTGATCTGCTGGCCTTGGGCGCCCTTGAACTGTTCGTGATCCTGCACCTGCACCACCACGAACGGTTCGGTGGCCTTTTCCAGATTCGCCCGCATCGCGGTCAGGTCGACGCCGGGCGCGGCCTTGACCAGCACGAAGACGTTGGTACGCAAGCTCTGCGGCATCAACTGCTCATAGACACCGGGATCGACCACCATGGGGCCGAGCAGCGGTGTGTTCGCGTAGATGCCCGCGACCGTGAGCTCGAGCGCCTTGTTGTCGAGGCTGGTGATGGCGATCTTGTCGCCGAGTTTCCATCCACGATCGGCGGCCTCGGTCTCGTCGACGAGCACACCGCCGGTGGGAATCGTGCTCGTGCCGCTGATCATGTCGACGTCCATCACCGGATCGATCGGTCCGTCCGGTGAGGTGGCGCCGATCTGATCTTCGCCGACCTTGAACGCGACGACCCGGATCCCGGTGACATCGCTGATCCCCGGCACCTGGGTGCGCACGGCGTCGACCGCGCCGATCGGCGCACCGATCATCTGCGGCCCGGCGAGCACGTATTCGGCTTTCACGCCCTTGTCGATGAGCACGCCGACACTGGTCTTCGCCGAAGCGCCGAGAATGCCGATCGCCGAGACCAACATCAAGCCCAGCGTGAGCGCGAACGCGGTGGCCGCGGTGCGACGCGGATTACGGGTGGCGTTGTTGCGCGCCATCTGCCCGATCGCACCGAACGGCCTGGTGAGCACCCCGAGTACGAGCACCATCGGCCGCGACAACGCCGGCGACGCCAGCAGCACCGCCAGAATCAACCCGAGCGCTCCGACACCGACGGTCACCGCCGAGCCCTTGCCGGTGCCCTGCGCGCCGACGTACACGAGCACACCACCGGCCACGGCCATGACCGCGCCGACGATCGTCCGCAGCCGCAAAGAGTCACCGGCACTGGCAAATTCGGAGCGCATCGCCTCCACCGGCGGCACCTTCGCGGCCCGTTGAGCGGGCGCGTAGGCACTGGCCACGGTGACGATCAGACCCACGAGCAGCGCGACGATCGCGGTCCGCGGCAGCACCGTCAGCGACCCGGTGGGCAGACCGAGGTCGAACGCGTTGAGCATCGCCGACAACCCGTAGGCCAACCCGATACCGGCCGCGAGCCCGAGCACACTTCCGATCAACCCGATCACGACGGCCTCACCGACCACCGACCGTCCGACCTGCTGGCGGCTCGCCCCGATCGCGCGCAGCAGCGCGAGTTCGCGTAGACGCTGAGCCACGATCATCGAGAAGGTGTTGTAGATGATGAACGTGCCGACGATCAGCGCGATCGCGCCGAAGGCGAGCAGGAAGTAGTTGATGAATGTGAGCGCCTCGGAGATCTCCTTCTTCATGTCCTCGCGGACCTCGTCGGAGTTCTGCACCTTGTAATTCGGCAGCGCGGCGGCGAGCTCGTCGCGCAGGTCGTCGGCCGAAACACCGGGTGCCGCGGCGATATCGGCGTAGGCGACGTGCGAGCCGTCGGTGAACAGTGTGCGGCCCTGCGGTTCGGTGAACATCACCGCGACCACACCGCCGCCCTCCGCGCCGGGCATCTCGTAGATGCCGGACAGGGTCACGTCGAAGGGTTCGCCTTTGGACGGGATCAGCACCTTGGTCTTGTCGCCGACCTCGAGCCCGGCTTTCTCGGCGCCACCGGAGTTGAGCGCGATCTCGTTCGGCTGGGTGGGCGCGGCACCTGCCACGAACTTGTTGGGCGCCTCGACCGCCTTCTCCGGCGGCAGGTAGGACAGCCCGAAACTGGGTGCGCCACCGGTCTGTACTGCCTTCTTACCGTCGGGCTCGAGCAGTACGACCGGGCCGTTCACCGCGGGGGCGACCCGGGCGACACCCTCGTACTTGGCCAGCGCGTCGACGATGTTGGTCGGCACACCGAGTGATTGACGATCCGACGGGCCGACGCGCACGTCCACGCCCTGGGCCTGGCCTTCGAAGATGCCGTCGAAGGTGCGCTGCAGGGTGTCGGTGAAGACGAACGAACCGGAGATGAAGGCGGTGCCGAGCACCACCGACAGCAGGGTCAAGGCCAACCGCACCTTGTGCGCGGCGAGGTTGCGCAAGGCGACCTTGCGCATCGGATTGCCCCCACCCGTCACCCGGCCGCCACCACTGCTCGAATCGCTTCGCGATGTTGTGCTCACTTGTTTTCCAGCGCCTTCATCCGGTCGAGGATCGAATCCTGGGTGGGCTCGCGCAGCTCGTCGACGATGCGACCGTCGGCGAGGAACACGACGCGGTCGGCGTAGGCGGCCGCGCGCGGGTCATGGGTGACGATCACGACGGTCTGGTTGAACTCGTCGACCGAGGCGCGCAGGATCGACAGCACCTCGCCCGAGGAATGCGAGTCCAGGTTGCCGGTCGGTTCGTCACCGAAGATGATCTCCGGTTTGCCCACCAGCGCCCGCGCACACGCCACGCGCTGCTGCTGCCCACCGGACAGCTCCGAGGGTCGGTGCTCGAGGCGATCGCCGAGGCCCAGTCGCTTGACCACGGTGTCGAGCCATTCCTGGTCGGGCTTGCGACCCGCGATATCGAGCGGCAGGGTGATGTTCTCCAGCGCGGTGAGCGTCGGAACCAGGTTGAACGCCTGGAAGACGAATCCGATCCGGTCACGTCGCAACGCCGTCATCTGCTTGTCGGACAGGCCGGTGAGCGCGGTGTCGCCGATGCGCACGTTGCCCGAACTGGCGCTGTCGAGCCCCGCCAGGCAGTGCATCAGCGTCGACTTACCCGAGCCCGACGGACCCATGATCGCGGTGAATTCGCCCTTCGCGAAGCTGGCCGACACCCCGTCCAAGGCCTTGACCTGCGTGTCTCCCGATCCGTACAGCTTGACCAGATCCAGGGCTTCGGCCGCGATATCGGTGGCGGCCGCCGCGTCGACGGCCTCGGTCCCCATGGCGTGCGATGTCATGCTGTCCAGTCTGGCTGGCAGGACACCACCGCGCCATCCGGGATCCCCCCGATACCGCAGGTCTTACCGACCTCTCAGTGAACGACCCACTCGAACGCCTGCGCCCGCGACCGCGCGCCTTCCAGCGCGCGGGAGCGATTGGGTTCGCCCAGATCGGCGAGGAGTTCTTCGGTGAGGCCGACCAACTGGGCCAGCGAGGCCGGGGTGAACCAGTCGGGTCGGGTGGCGAACAGGATGTCCTCGGAGGCGGTGTTGCCGCTGGCGCCGGGGGCGAAGGGACAGCCGCCGAGTCCGCCCAACGCGCCGTCGACCATGGTGGCGCCCGCGGCGACGGCGGCCAGGGTGTTGGCCACGCCCATGCCCCAGGTGTCGTGACCGTGGAAGACGATGCGGCGCGACGGGGTGGACTCACGGACGGCGGTGACCAACGCGCTCACCTGGCCGGGGTGGGCTTGGCCGAGGGTGTCGGCGAGGACGATGTCGGCGGCGCCGTCGGTGCGCGGGTCGTTCGCGATGGCGAGCACCCGGTCCGGATCGACCGGGCCGTCGAACGGGCAGGTGAACGTCGTGGCCAGGCACAGCTGGATCTGGCCGCCCGCCTGCTGGGCGAGGCGGATCGCATCGGGCATCGCGGCCACCGAGGTCTCGGTATCGCGCCCGATATTGGCCTTGTTGTGGGCGTCGGACACCGACAAGCAGTACTGGAAATTGCGCGCACCGGCCGCCGCGGCTTTCTCGACGTGGCGCGGCGTCGCCACCCACACCCAGCATTTCGCCAGTTCATCGGGAGTGAGCGCCGCGATCAACTCGAGCGAATTGGCCATCGGCGCGACAAGGTCCGGTCGCGCCATCGAGCCGATCTCGAGAGCGGGCACCCCGGCGGCCAGCAACCTGCGCACCACGTCGACCTTCTGCCGCACCGGCAGCACCTTGCCGGTGAGTTGCAAACCGTCGCGCAACGTCACATCCCGCAACAGCGGTGCGGTCACCGCCGCTGCTCCGGTTCCTGGGCGGGCACGCACATCACGCCACCGCACGGCTTGTCGCCCACGCTGGCCGGGGTGGGATGGACGGTCGGACGCACATGTCCCGGGCCGCGCGGCTCCCACTTGTTGCGCACCGGCGGGCGACGCCTGCCGTGTACTCGCCTCGTCACAGTGCCTCCAGCGCGTCGATCTGATCTTCACTCATCCCGAGCAACCCGCCGAGCACTTCCCTGGTGTGCTCGCCGAGGTCGGGGCCGACATTGCGGATCGGCAGCGATGCGCCCCCGATCACCGGGACGATGCCGCCGAAACCCACCTGTTTGGGTTCGGCCTCGCCCACGTCGACGGGGAACATCTGGATCATATTGCGTGCGCGGTACTGCTCGTCGGCCACGATGTCGGCGGCGGTGTAGATCGGACCGCATGGGATGGCGGCGTCGTCGAGCAGTTTCAGCGCTTCCGCGCGGGTGTGCTGGATCGACCATTCCGCGATCGCGGCGTCGAGGCGTTCGCGGTGGCGCCAGCGGCCGTTGTTGTCGGCGAGCTCGGGGTCGGCGGCGAGGTCGGGACGACCGATGACCTGCATGTACCGCTGGAAGATGGCATCGCCGTTGCCGCCGATGATGATGCTGAAACCGTCGCTGGTCGGGTAGGCGTTCGAGGGTGCGATGCCTTCCATCCGGCCACCGACGCGCTCCCGGGTGATGCCGTAGGCGAGGTGGTCGGGGATCAGCGATTCCATCACCGACAGGATCGACTCGTTGAGCGCGACGTCGATGATCCGCTCCACCTGCGGCACCGGACCGGCGACCCGTTCGCGCTGGAACAACGCCATCACGGTCCCGAACGCCGCGTAGATGCCCGCGATCGAATCACCGATCGACACCCCGGTGCGCACCGGGGGCCGATCGGGGTCTCCCACCAGCTCACGCAGGCCACCGACCGCCTCCGCGACCGCGGCGAACCCCGGCCGCGCGGCCATCGGACCGGTCTGCCCGTAGGCCGAGATCCGCGTGATCACCAGCTTCGGGTTCGCCTGCTCTAGCGCCTCGGGCCCGAGCCCCCATTTCTCGAGCATCCCCGGCCGGAAGTTCTCCAGCAGCACGTCGCACTGCTTCACCAGATCGAGCACGATCGCACGGCCCGCGTCGGTCCGCAGATCCAGCACGATCGATTTCTTGTTGCGGTTGACGGTGCGATACAGCATCGAGGTGTCACCGCCGTACAGCCGCCAGTTGCGCAATTCATCGCCCGTACCAGGGCGTTCCACCTTGATCACCTCGGCACCGAAATCGCCGAGAATACGTCCGGCAGTGGGAGCGGCAACATAGTTACCGAGTTCCAGGACGCGAACACCGTCCAACGGCCGAATACTCATGCAGGCAGTATCGCAGTGCGACCCTCGGTGACGCCCGGCACATGCGGGCCCAACGCCGAACCGATAGTTCAGCCGACGAGGAGTTCCGCTTCCTCAGCCGAGGTTTTCCCGCAGGTAGGCCAGATCCTCGGCGACACCGTCGGCGGGCGTCTCCAAGATGACCGGCGCCCCGGCGGTACGGCAGACCTCGGCCAGCAGTTGCGGATCGATCGTGCCGTCGGCGAAATTCGCGTGCCGGTCGGCGCCGGAATCGAACTCGTCGCGCGAGGAGTTCAGGTGCACGAGATCGATGCGCCCGGTGATGGCCTTGATCCGCTCGACCACCCCGACCAATTCCTCACCGCCCGCCCACGCGTGACAGGTGTCGAGACAGAATCCGGCACCGTAGTCTCCGACCGCGTCCCACAACCGCGCGATCGAATCGAAATGCCTGGCCATCGCGTGATTGCCACCGGCGGTGTTCTCGATCAGGATCGGCACCGCGAATCCGCCCTTGTCCTGCTGGCGTTCGAACAGCTTGCGCCAGTTGTCGATTCCGGTGTCGAGCTCGGCGTCGGAGCGAACGTGCCCACCGTGCACGACCAGCCCGAACGCGCCGAGATCGGCCGCCGCCTTCGCCTGCTGGGCCACCGCGTTGCGCGAGGGCATCCGCAGCCGGTTGTTCAGGCTCGCCACATTGATCTGATACGACGAGTGCACCACGACATCGATCGGACTGGCCAGAATGTCGGCGGCCTTGGGATGCGGCTGGGGTTTGTCCCAACTCTGCGGATCGACCACGAACAGCTGGACGACCTCGGCACCGAGCTTCTCGGCGAAGCCGATCGGATCGCTCTCGTCGCGAACGTGTGCTCCAATGCGCATAGTTGCCACCCTAATATCAGGCACCGACAACTTCGCGCATGATGTTGCACGGCGGTGGCTTCGGGAGATACATCGGTAGAATTTCAACGGGTGCTCTGCCCTGGAGGGGGTGACTTCGCGTGTTGCGCAAAGGCGACGTGTTCGCCGGGTACACGATCCGGCGCGTGCTCGGCCAGGGCGGGATGGGCGTGGTCTACCTGGCCAGGCACCCGCGTCTGCCCCGGCTCACCGCGCTGAAACTGCTCAGCCGCGAGCTGTCGGCCGACGAGGAGATCCGGCGCCGCTTCGAACGGGAAGCCGATCTGGTCGCCCAGCTCGAGCACCCCAACATCGTCAATGTCTACGACCGCGGCACCGACGACGACCAGCTGTGGATCTCCATGCAGTTCGTGGCGGGCACCGATGTCGCGACCGCCGATGTGAACGTACTGACACCGGGCCGGGCCGTGCAGATCGTCGCCGAGACCGCCACCGCACTGGATTTCGCGCACGCGAGCGGCGTGCTGCACCGCGACGTGAAACCGGCGAACATCCTGCTCGCCAAGCCGCCGATCGGGCGCCCCGAACGCGTGGTGCTCACCGACTTCGGCATCGCGGCGGTGCGCGACAGCGAGACCACCCTGACCTCGGCGGGCACCATCACCGCCACCCTGGCCTATGCCGCGCCCGAACACCTGACGGGCGCGCCGCTGGATCATCGCGCCGATCAGTACTCGCTGGCCTGCACCCTGTTCTGGATGCTGACCGGCTCGGTGCCCTTCCCCGGACCGAGCCCTGGGGCGGTGATCCAGGCGCACTTGAGCAAGCCCCTTCCGCCGCTGCGCAGCCTGCGTCCCGATCTGCCCGTCACCCTCGACGCGGTGCTGGCCAGGGCTACCGCCAAACGGGTCGAAGCCCGTTTCGACAGCTGTGCCGAGTTCGCCATGGCGGCCAGAGCCGCGCTGTTCGCGGTGCCGGGACCGTGGCATCACCAGCAGCAGTACAGCCCGGTCGGCGTCGTGCTGCGCGCCCGCGAGCCCTATCCGCAGGCACCGGTCCATCCCCGGCCGCCGACACCGGCGCAGCCCTACCGCCACGCGCCCCCGCCGACCACACCCGCGCGTGCGCACCCGCACGCGCAGCCACACACCCCGCCGACCACGCCCGCGCAGCCGCACCCCCATGCGCCGCGGCCGTCGACCGGTGGCCAGGCCGTCGGGCCGCGACGTGGCACCCCCCGTCCCGGCACCATCGACTTCCCCGGTGGCCGTAACCATCCCGGCTATATCGTGCCGCCCCAGCAGCGGCGTCCGCCGTGATCGTGGCAGCCGTCGACGGCATGGCCGACTGATAAGGTTTCGTTGATTTTCCCGTGGCGGGCAACCTCGGCCGCGGCTTTTATGCTGTACGCGCGTGCGCTGGTGGGTCCCGGTGCGCGGCGGGAAGTGGAGCAGACATGCTGGCCAACGGAGATGTTTTCGCCGGCTACGTCATCGAACGACAGCTCGGTCGCGGTGGCATGGGTTCGGTCTATCTGGCCAAGCATCCCCGCCTACCGCGGATGACGGCACTGAAGTTGCTCAATCGCGAGATGTTCTTCGATCAGGAGGTGCGGGCGCGGTTCGAGCGGGAGGCGGATCTCGTGTCGCGCCTTGATCATCCGAACATCGTCACCGTCTACGACCGCGGACACGACGACGAACAGCTGTGGATCTCGATGCAGTTCATCGACGGCGTCGACGCCGCGTCGGTGGATCCGCAGACGCTGCCGCCCGCCCGTGCGTTGCAGATCGTGAAGGAAACCGCCGACGCGCTCGACTACGCGCACGGTATGGGCGTGCTGCACCGCGATGTGAAACCGGCCAATATCCTGCTCGCCCGCTCGGGCGCCGGCCGCGGCGAACGGGTGTACCTCACCGACTTCGGTATCGCCCGATTGCGTGACGACACCGGCCATCTCACCCAGACGGGCACCTTCACCGCGACGCTCGCCTATGCCTCGCCCGAACAGCTCACGGGCGCCTCGCTGGACCACCGTTCGGACCAGTATTCCCTTGCGTGCGCGCTGTTTTGGCTGTTCACCGGTTCGGGACCGTTCGCGGCGACCAATCCGGCCGCGGTCATCCAGGGTCACCTGCAGCAACCGCCGCCTTCGCTGAGCAGTGTCCGGCCCGGCCTGTCCTACGCCCTCGACGGCGTGCTCGCCAAGGCGATGGCCAAGCGGCCCGATGACCGGTTCGACTCCTGTTCGGACTTCGCCGAGGCGGCGATCGCGGCGTTGAACAGTCCGAGCGCGCCCGCGGTGCCGATCGTCGGTTCGCGACCGGGCACCGGTGGGGCGTTGCCGCTGGCCGGGCGTCCCGCGACGGGCGGTGCGATTCCGCAGACCGGTCTGCCCTATCCCGTCGCGACACAGGCACCAGTGACCGGTGGCCAGATGGGCACCGCCCATGGCCCGATGACCGGTGGCCAGATGGGCACCGCCCAAGGCCCGATGACCGGCGGTCCGATGGGCACCGCGCACGGCCCGATGACCGGCGGTCCGATGGGCACCGCCCAAGGCCCGATGACCGGTGGCCAGATGGGCACCGCCCAAGGCCCGATGACCGGTGGCCAGATGGGCACCGCCCAAGGCCCGATGACCGGCGGCCAGATGGGCGCCCAGCGACCGATCAACCAGTCGCCGCAGGCCGGTGCGTCGGCTCCCTACACCCAACAATCGCGTCCGCAGTACGCGTCCGCGCCGCGGCCACAGGCCGGCGGTTTCACCCGGTACCCGCAGGGGCAACGCCCGCCGTCGAAGTCGAACACCGGGCTGATCATCGGCATCGTCGTCGCGGTGATCCTGGTGATCGTGCTGTTGATCGGCATCGGCATCGCGGCCAGCGGCGACGACGCGGGCAGCGGCCGCACGACGACGACCACGGCGGCGGCCAAGGTGATCACCCCGAGCGCCGATGCCATCAGCGCCGAATTCGGCCGGATCGTGCCCGCCACGGTCGACGATTCCACCGGGTACAACGGTGCCAGCTGCTGGGAGACCGACAGCGGCAATCCCCCCTCGCCCGCGGACGGCGAGCCCGATTTCGGCGCCTGGGTTCATCTGTGGAGTTGCTTCGGCGGCGGCGACAGCGACGACCCGTTCTACCGCATCTACGCCTTCGATTCGGCCGCCGATGCCAAGGCGGTGCTCGACGGCCTGCCGACCAACACCAAGTCCACCGACAGCAACGGCGGCAAGCAGTACACCAACTACAAGTACACCGACAACGGCAACAAGATCATCACGCAGTTCACCGGAGATCCCGACCGCGCCCAGTTCCTGATGTACACCGACGGCTACGGCACGGCCGACGAGGTGCTGCGCTGGTGGCGCTCGGCTCCGCTGAACTGATGTCGACGCACGACGAGGGCGGTGTTTTCGCCGGGTACACGATCGAACGACTGCTCGGCCGTGGCGGCATGGGCTCGGTGTATCTGGCCCGCCATCCGCGGCTGCCCCGCCGCACCGCGATGAAGCTGCTCAATCGAGAGCTGTTCTTCGACAACGAGATCAGGGCCAGGTTCGAACGCGAGGCCGATCTCGTGGCCCAGCTCGAGCACCCGAACATCGTCACCGTGTACGACCGGGGTGTCGAAAACGATCAGCTCTGGATCTCGATGCGCTACGTCGACGGTGCCGACGCGTCGTCGCTGTCCTCGCCTGTCGACCCGGCCCGCGCGGTGCGCATCGTCGCCGAAACCGCGGCGGCACTGGATTTCGCGCACAGTCGCGGTGTGCTGCACCGCGACGTGAAACCCGCCAACATCCTGATCGAACCGGTGGACAACGGGGAACGGGTCTACCTCACCGATTTCGGGATCGCCCGCCTGCACGACGACAACGCCGCCAAGCTGACCCAAACCGGGACCTTCACAGCCACTCTGGCTTTCGCCTCCCCAGAACAGCTCTCCGGCATCGCCCTCGACGGCCGCGCCGACCAGTACTCGCTGGCGTGCACGCTGTTTCGCCTCCTCACCGGAACCACCCCTTTCGACGCCACCAACCCCGTCGCGGTGATCCAGGGCCACCTCCAGCAACCCCCGCCCCGAGCCAGCGCCCTCCGATCGGGCATCACCCCCGCGCTGGACGCGGTCCTCGCCCGAGGGATGGCCAAACGTCCGGAAGAACGTTTCGCCACCTGCGCCGACTTCGCCGCGGCCGCACAGCGGGCACTGGCCGGTCACGCTGCCCCACAGCAACTGCACGGCTCGGCGCCCACCAGAACTTACCCACCGAACTCGCCCTATACCCCGGGCGCCGGTTACCCGATTCCTGGACACACCGACCCGAATTCGCCCGGCGCGCACACGCCGTGGCCGAGCGCGACCGGACCCGATCAGCCGTGGGTGGCGGGCGGCCATCCCCTGCCCGCGGGTTACGGCCCGCAGTGGGCAGCGAATGCCGCCCCGAGCACCGGTCCGCCATGGCCTGCTGGGACGCCCGGTCAACCCGGCACTTCGTGGCCCGGCGGGTCGTCCCCGTACCGTGCCGGCGCGCCGAATGCCCTCGCCCAACGTCCCCGCGACGCCGGGAGTTCCGGGCGGACGGGCGGGCGCTCGTCGGTCGCCGAGGAGTATCTCGGCAAGAAGCGGAGCTCGCGCTGGGAAGGATCGCCGATCGGCTGGCTGGCGATCATCGCGGCCGTGGTATTCCTCGGCTGGATTCTCGTGACGGCACTCGGCGACGACGGCGCGGCGGGCGTGGCGGGTCGTCCGGGTCTCGAAACCTCCGCTGTCGCAACGCCGTCGGCGAGTACGACGACCTCCGCACCTCAGCGCCTGACCTCGACCGCCCCGCCGACCTCCGATCGCACGGTCATCGGCGCCAACGCGGCACGGCTCAGCGACGCGTTCCCCCGCATGGTGCCGCAGACGTCGGCGAGCAACCTGGTCCATGCCGGGTCGGGTCTGGGCAACGCGGGTTGCTTCGCCTACGACCGCGCGACCGCGAGCCGTGATTCCGACGACGCCGATATGGGCGACTGGTCGGTCATGTGGCACTGCTTCGGCGGCGGCAACAAGGCCACCTACGAATTCTTCCTCTACCCCTCCGCCGATCAGGCCGCGCAAGCGATCGCGGGCCTGCCCGCCAACGATGCGCGCCCCACGGCGCACACCGACCGCACCTACACCAATTTCGTCCTGCACGACAGCCCGCCGAAGTCCCCGCGGATGGTCACCCGTTTCGACGGCGATCCGGGCCGTGACAGCATGCTCATGTACAGCCGTGGCTTCATCGCCGACGAGGCCCAGATGCTCGCATGGTGGCGCAGCGCACCGCTGGTCTAATCGGTCAGCGCGTAGTGCACGAAATCGCGCACCGGCTCGAAGCCGATTCGCTGGTAGATCTTGTTCGAGGTCGGATTGGCCAGGTCGGTGAAAAGGCAGGCGTCGGCGCCCTCCGCGCGAATCCGGCCCGCGACCGTGGCGGTGAGGGCGCTCGCGAACCCGTTGCCCCGCAACCGTGGTGGCGTGTAGACCGGCCCGATCCTGGCCCAGCCGAAGACGGCCGCGTGCCGAGCGACCAGGGTGACGGGTTGCCCGTCGTGCTCCCACAACCACGAGCACCCGGCCTCGATCCGCCTGCGTACCGCCGTCTCGTCGAGCCGGTGTGGCACATCGGCTTCCACGCCGAATTCCTCGGTCATCGCGATGCAGACGGCCGTGTCGTCGACGGTGGCCTGGCGCGGTGCGCCAGGGGCGTGGGGCACGCGCAGGGCGCCGAGGCGGAACAGGCGGACCGCGAACTTCTCACGGTAGGTGCCACCGTGGGTCTTCGTCCGGTGCGCCGCGAAGGCAGCGGCGTCGGCATCGTCGCCCTCGACGCCGCACAGCGCGATACCGTGTGCCGCGAAGGCGTCGGCGACGGCCGAGATGCTGTGCGCGGGCGTCTGTCCGAGATAGACGGCGCCGTTCGTGCACTGTGCGAGGCCGACCACCACACCCGCGTCGTCGCGGACGCTCAGGAACCGCGTCGCCATCCCGCCGGACCTGCCGGTGATCAGGTTGGCGAGCGAACTCGCGATCACGGTGTGACGCAGCGGATCACGACGAAGGAACGGTTCCACGTCGTCCATGAACCGGGCAGCGTCACTGGTGATATCGATGCGCACCACACCGACGGTAAGCCTTCACACCCGCGGTGGCATCCGAATTATGAGGTGTCTCAGGTTGTTTCGCGCGCGTCCCGATCGGCGCGCAGTTTCAATAGGATGAGTCCAGCCGTACAGGCCAGGATCAGCCCGGCGACGGTGATCTCCACGTGCAGGCCCGCGATACCGAGGCCTGCACCGACGAGCCCGCCGATGAAGAACAGCCAGCCCATGATCCGCGCGACCACCGCGAAGGCGCGGTTGCCGGGCGGTGTCGACGAAAAATGCCCGACGGTGGCCGAATCGGTGTTCGCCGCCGCGGTTTCCAGCCGGGGTGTCGAGAGTGCTCCCATGAGATTCTCCTCGATGACGCCGATCAGATACTTGCGTCGCGCACACTTCGCGCGTCAGTGGTTTCGGGCCGGGCGTCTCATGCGTAACTTTGCTCACACACGCTACGACTCGGCGACGCCGAACGCGCGCGACACGTCCCCGCGACACGCTGAATTGATCAATCCGATATCTGGACCAGCAACGTTTAAAATGCGCCGATCCGGCCTACCTGCACTACTGTGAGGCGATCTCGAAGCCGACGAGGAGTAACAGGCGATGGATAGCAGCAGGGCCAAGTTCGTAGGTCCGGCGGTCGCTGTTGGCGCGGTATCGCTCGGACTGATCATCATCGGTGCGTGCGGTGTCGGACAGCAGGACGTCTACGTGCCGGCGCCGCCGCTGAGCGCGGATCTGGCCGCCGCACCCGCGCGGGTGGCCGACGAGCCCACCTCGACGACGGTGCACATCCCGATCCCACCGTCGCCGAGCTGGCGGATCGCGCCGTACATGTCCCCGCGTAAACCGTTCAGCCTCAGCTCCACCGAGACCTCACCGTCGCAGACGTCGACCGTGGGCGAGCCCGCTCCCGAGTCCCCCTCGGCCGAGGCGACCACCGAATCCCGCCCGCCCGAGGTCACGCTCCACCCGACGGAGACCACCGAAGACGAGCCGACCACCACCACGAGGCCACAGATCCCCACCCGGTCGAGCCCGACCCGCACCGTCACCCCGCCCCGCGTCGGCGACGACGAAGCGGCCGAGGACTATCCGCCGACCCAGGCCTTCGACCACGCGACCCCGACATCGGTCGTCTCGGCCGACACCGGCGACGCACCGACCCCGGAAACGACGACCGAAACCCCGGCTCCGACCACCGTCGAGGGCTGACACGACGATGGTGCGCACCCGACCCGGGCACGCACCATCGTCGCCAGAACTACAGCTGCACCAAGTCGTACTCGCCGATCCGATCGGCCAGCTCCCGCCGATGTTCCAGTGCCCCACCGAGCGTCTGCCCGATCGCGGTCAACCGGGCGACGTAGTGGCTCACCGGATACTCCGCGGTGACACCGATGCCACCGTGCATCTGGATGGCTTCCTGCCCGATGTGCTCGGCGGACTTGCCCACCTGCAACCGTGCCCGTGAAGCGACCGCCGGATCGCTGCCGCCGTCGGCCAGCGCCGCCGTCGCGTACAAGCTCATGCTGCGAGCCAGTTCCAGCGAGACGTAGCAGTCCGCCGCTCGCTGGGTGAGCACCTGGAACTTCGACAGGGTGACACCGAACTGCTTGCGGGTCTTGAGGTATTCGGTGGTCAGCGTGAGCGCGACCTCCATCGCCCCGACCGATTCCGCGCACAACGCCGCTTGGGCGTAGCCCTGGGTCAGGGCGATCTGTTCGGCCGCGTCGACAGCGTCACCGAGCAGTTCGCCGGTCGCGTTGTCGAAATCGAACTGCGCGGCGCGGCGACCGTCGAAGGTGCGGTACGTACGTCCTCGCACGCCGTCCTGATTCGGGTCGACCAGGAACAGTCCGGTCCCGCCGCCGGGCAGCATCGCGCTGACGATCAACTCGTCGGCCACGTCCCCGCGCAGCACCGGATTCTTCACCCCGGTCAGCGTGTAGCCGTCACCCTGAGCGGCCGCGGCGGTGGTGATCTCCGTCGACGGCCACCGCATCCCGGGCTCGGCGTGCGCGAAAGCGAGCAGGGTGGTTCCCTCCGCCAGGGCGGGCAGCAGCCGCTGCCGTTGCTCGGGGCTACCCGCCAGCCGCAGCAGTTCGGCCGGGATCACCACCGAGTCGAGTACCGGCTCCGGAGCGAGCGCGCGGCCGAGCTCCTCCTGCACCAGCATCGCCTCGACCGGGCCCGCGCCGACGCCACCGTCCTCCTCGGGAATGGTCAGCCCGAGCACGCCGAGGTCGGCGAGCTGCTTCCAGACCGTGCGGTTCCACCCCGGGTCGGTGTCGCCGGCCTTGGCCAGCGCCTCGCCGTCGTAGAACCGGTGCAGCAGTTCGCGCACGGTGTCACGCAGCATCGTCTGTTCGTCGGTGAGTGCGAGTTCCATGTCAGTGCCTCACAATCCGAGGATCGTGGAGGAAATGATCGAGCGCTGGACCTCGCTCGAGCCTCCGTAGATGGTCACCTTGCGGTAGTTCAGGTAGCCGGGCCCGGTGTGCTGGGCCCACGCGGGCGAGGCGATGTCGTCGGCGCCGACCGGCAGCGCGTCGGCGCCGGCGATGTCGAGCAGCAGTTCGGTGGCGGCCTGTTGCAACTCGGTGCCCTTCAGCTTCAGCACCGAGGACGCCGGATTCGGCTTGCCCTCCACCGAATTGGAGACCACCCGCAGCTGGGTCAGTTCCAGGGCGAGCAGTTCGTTCTCGAGTTCGGCCACCCGCGCCGCGAACACCGGGTCGTCGAGCAGCGTGCCGCGCCCCGTCCTGGTCGCGCGGGCATAGTCCTTCGCGAGGCCGAGCTTGACCTTGGTCTTGCCGACGCCGGTGATGGAGGTGCGTTCGTTGCCGAGCAGGTACTTGGCGTAGGTCCAGCCCTGGTTCTCCTCGCCGACGAGCTGATCGGCGGGCACCCGGACGTTCTCGAAGAACACTTCGTTGACTTCGTAGCTGCCGTCGATCAGTTTGATCGGCCGCATGGTGACACCGGGCGACTTCACATCGAAGAGCAGGAAGGAGATGCCCGCCTGTTTCTTCGGCGCGTTCGGGTCGGTGCGCACGAGGCAGAAGATCCAGTCGGCGTACTGGCCCAGGGTGGTCCAGATCTTCTGGCCGTTCACGATGTAGGAGTCGCCGTCGCGCACCGCCGTGGTGCGCAGCGAGGCCAGGTCCGAGCCCGCGTCGGGTTCGGAAAAGCCCTGGCACCACCAGATGTCGAGCGCGGCGGTCGGCGGCAGGAAGCGCTGTTTGAGCTCCTCGGAACCGAACTGCGCGATCACCGGGCCGACCATCGAGGCGTTGAATGTGAGCGGCTCCGGCACCGAGGCCAGCTGCATCTCGTCGAGCCAGATGTGGCGCTGCATCGGCGTCCAGTCCTTGCCGCCCCAGGCCACCGGCCAGTTCGGCACGCACAAGCCGTTGTCGTTGAGGATCTTGTTCGCGGTGACGAAGTCCTCGCGGGACAGATCCGCGCCGTGTTTCACCCGCTCACGAATGTCGGCCGGGATCTCTGTCGTGTAGAAATGCCGGAGCTCGTCGCGGAAGGCGACCTCGTCAGGGGACAGGGCTAACTTCATACGGGTCTCCCAGTCACTCGTAGCCGTCGAAGAGAAACCTACCCTTCGGTAATCCTCGGTGTCGACTACATCACACGCGATGCCCGCGTCAGCGCCGTCGCCACGCCGTCGGCGCCTCGGCGACCGGCGCGCGGGCCTGGTACGTTGCCAGACGAACCGGACTATCCGGCGACGAGTATCCACCGAGGAGTTACGGGTGAACGGCAGATCCATCGCAGGTAGAGCGGCGGCGGTCACCGCAGCGAGTATCGGGGCGCTGGCACTGCTCGCCCCCGGCGCGGTCGCGACGCCCACCGACGACGCGATCAGCCACCTGAACCACCTCGCGGGCGAGGACGCCACGGCGAAGGCCGGGGTCGGCGCGATCGCCAGCTACACCCGGATCGTCGGCGCCGACACCCTGCGCGACATCTCGACGCAGTTCACCCCCTTCACCTACGCGGCCCCCACGTTCGGCTGCGGCAGCAACGGCCCGATCACCACGATCATCGCCGCCGCGTCCTTCGAAGGACCCGGCCCGCGCACCGAGGCGAGCCTGACGCCGGGCGACATCCGCTTCAGCGCGAGCCCGCGCCACACCGGCGTCCCGCTGGCGTCGGGTCTGAGTGTGGCCTGGGTCAATGTCAACAACGGGCAGAGCGGCATCGTCGGCCTCGACGACCAGACCGAATTCAACCTGCCGTCGCTGTCGAAGACGGTGCACAGCGGTGCGGGCACGGTGGTCGCCTCCATGTGGGGAACCATCGATTACCCGGGCGCGCGCTGCGTGATGACGCCGACCGTCGGCACGTTCGTCGTGCCCGAGTTGCCGACAGCGATCCCCGAAGCCCCCGCGGCAGCGCCCGCCCCCGAGCCCCAGAACGCCAACCCTGGCTCGGGTGGACCCTCCTCGGACACCCCGGCGCCGCAGGCACCTGCCGCCCCAGCGCCTGCTCCGGCACCCGCTCCGGCCGAAGCGCCGCAGCCCGCCCCGGCTCCCGCTCCCCCCGCCCCGCCGGCGGCGACCAACGTCGGCGGCTGAGCGAACTTCTCGGACGTCCGCCACGATCTACGCGATGATTCTTCAAACCGGCGGCGCAGCGGTGCGCCCCCACGACCCGGGATGCGCGCGACGGTAGCCGTCGGCGCCGAGCGAGTCTCCTCGACGGTTATGTCGGCCCGTATCGACCGAACACCCCGACGGGGCCGAACACACCCCGACGGGGCCGAACACACTGCGTCGAGGCGTCGAAATCAGCTGATCGGGCGGATGCGCAGGACAGTGCCTTCTTCGGAACCGGCGAGCAGCGCCGACGGGTCCGCGGGGTCGGCGACGACCGCGGTCAGCGGCTGGGTGGCGACGACGGTGCAGGCGCTGCCGGTGGACGGGTCGACGCGGACGAGGTGCCCTGCCAGCGTGGTCACGTACAGGTTGCCGTCGCGGACGACCAGGTCGTCGACGAAATCGGGCAGGGTGCCGAAGGAGGTCAGGTCCGCGACGGTGGTCGCGTCGGCCGGGTCGGTGCGTGACAGTCGCAGCACCCGACCGACCGGGCCGTCGGGGCCGGCGAAGTTCGCGGTGACGTAGACCGAATCACCCGACACCACAACACCATTGGACCCGTCGATGCCGACGGCCGCCCACCAGTCCATGTCCTCGCTGCCGTCGCGGCGCAAGCGGTGCAGGCCGTTGCCGGTGGTCACGTACAGGTTGCCGTCGGCGTCGAACGCGGCGCCGTTGGGCTGGGGGAATCCGGTCGCGAACGCGACGGGGTTCGGGCGCGCGGCCGTCGGGTCGAAGCGGACGATGCCGCCGGAACCGGCCAGCGGTGAGTTGCCGGTGACCACGTACAGCAGTCCGTCAGGGCCGAGCCGGACCGCACCGGGCGATGGCACGGCGACGGTAGTGGTGAGCCGCCCCGCACTGTCGTAGCGCTGCACCTCGCCGCGCAGGACCCGCGAGACCCAGAGGCCGCCCTCGGCGTCGATGCCGAAGTTCTCCGACCAGTCCAGCAGCGGCACACTCGACCTGATCGCGACATCCTGGTGTGCCGGTCCGCACGACGACAACGGGGCGGCCCCCGCGACAGCGCCGGTACCGAGCGAGACGCTGCTCACGACAGCCGCACCGACCACAGCACGAACAACGCACTGGCGCAACGACAACATCTGCAACCCTCGACTCTGTTGACCCGGTTCGACGCGCGAAGTCTAACGGCTGTGGCCCGACCGTGGGCGGCCCACACCACCTGCGGTTCGGATCACCACTTATCACGTACTACTACTGTCGTGCACGACAATTCGATCAGCCGAGCGGCGATAATCGGAACGTGCCCTATTTCGACAGCGAACGTGGACGACTGCACTGTCGGCGTTGGTCCATCGACCAGCCCGTGGTCAGGCTCGCGCTGTTGCCGGGCACCGGCCAGCACAGCGGGCACTACCACCGCTTCGCCGCGGCGTTGCGTCCCGCGCGGATCGAGCTGTGGACCCTGGACACCTCGGGACAGGGACTGAGCGAGGGTGATCCCGACGCGCCGGGCACCCTCGACGAGCTGACCACCGACGCGGGGATATTTCTCGATCTCGTCCGCGCCGATCATCCGGACGCGCCGGTGTTGATGGGCCACTCGCTCGGCGCGGTGACGGCACTGAACCTGGCCCGCGAAAATCTCTCTGAACTGGCCGGACTCGTCGTATGCGGCACCCCGCGCCGCGCCGCCGACCTCGCACCGGAGCCCGGACTCCCGACGCTGGCGGTGCACGGTGTGGACGACCGGCGCGCACCGATCGATGTAATCCGGCTATGGACAGCGCGGCACCGATCGGTAGATTTGCGCGAGTACGCCGACGCCGGCCACGACCTGTTGCACGAACCGGTGCAGCACCGCGTGGCGGCCGATATCGCGGAGTGGGTACTCACCGCGGTGCGATGAACGACGAAGGGGGAACCGGTGCAACCGAATCGAACGGGGCTGCCGAATACGGCGGCTCTCGGCCAAGCCGTCGACGAGGGTGGGCTGTGGATCGACGGGGTACTCGTCGCCGACGGCGCACCGGAACGGTGCGCGCTGCGCTACGAACGACTCGCCGAGGAAGTCGAAGCCCAGGTGCGGGTGCTCAGCCGGACCGCGGTCATCCCCGGTTTCGGCGGACTCGCCTCGGGGGGCGCGCTGCGCACCGGCTTCGAGACCAAGGCGAGCCAGGCACTCGACGAACTGCGTGCCTACGCGAGCACCGCGCGCGAGCTGGCCACCGTGTTCCGCGCCGCCGGGGCGAACTATCGCGAGGCCGATCAGGCACTGGCGAGCGCGGTCGCCGCGATCGAGGTCGGCGGTGACGGCGATGCGTAGCATTTCCGGCCGCACCGACGCCGACTTCGTGCCTGTCGTCGAGGTCTTCGACAACCTCTCCCATGCCGAAATCCACAATGCGGTCAGGCAACTCGATCCGGCGGCCCTGGTGGGCGCGAGCGAGACGTTCCTGACCACCGCCACCGGCCTCGGCGACGGTGTGGAGAACGCGCACGGTGAGATCCGGGCCGCCATCGCCGACGGCTGGCGCGGGACCGCGGCCCAGCAGGCCTCGGACGCCGTGCGCGACTTCGAGCAGGCGGGTCGGCGCATCGCCGATGTCTTGACGGCGGTCGGCGTCCGGCTCGGCCAGGCCGGCGACGCGGCCGAGTCCCTTCGTGCCGCCATCGCGGAACCCGATGGGGCACAACCCGATCCGGCCGCCGCGCTGCTGGACTCCGAGCAGGCCGCGACCAACGCCACGATCACCCGTGAGGCCGAGAACGCTCGGCTCGACGCGGTGCGGGCGATGGAGACGATCTACGCGGGAGCCTTCCTGCCCACCGGATCGGGTGTGCCCGCGTTCACCGGAATCGCCACGGAGGCAGCGACTGTCGCAGCCGGTGCGGCGCCGTCGGGCGCTGTGGGGTCGACCGGTATCGCGCAGACGAGCGGGCCCTCGGTCGCCGCATCGTCGACCACACCGGCCACCGTCACCGCCGCGACGACGCCCGCGGCAACCGTTGTCGGCACCACAGGCACGACCTCGACAGGCAACGGCGGACTCACGGCTACGAGCAATGCCGCAGTTCCGACGCCGTCGACGCAGGGGACGCCCCCGGCTGCCGCGACCCCGACCGTTGTCGCAGGTCGGAGTCGACCGGGGAGCAATTCCACGGCCACGGCCAGCACCACCCCGGCATCGACAACGGCTGCCACATCACCGGTTTCGGTCGGTGTGGCCGCCCCTGGCAGCCGGCATCGTCCCGGTTCAGCGGCGTCCCGCACGTCCGACACCACGGGTGTGTCCGCCGACGCCGACGGCAACTCGACCGCCGCCGCGTCGTCTTCGGGCCAGATGGCCGACGCCACGACGGACAGCCGACACGAGCGCGACACCCCGACGGCCGGTGGCGAGGCCGCGGCGGGAATGGGCGCGGGCGCCATCGGCGGCATGATGGGCGGGGCGATCGCCGCCGCGGATCAGTCTCGGCAGTCCGGTGGGCCGCGGCCCACTCCGCCGGTGGAGGAGCCCGAGGACGAGGAAGACGAGTTCTTGCGGTTCCTCGAGGAGGAACCGACCTATCTGGAGCCCGCCGACGAGGTGAACGCGCTGATCGGGAAAATGGAGCCGACCAGCCCCGCGGTGCTCGGCGAGTGGTCCGAGCGGGAGTGAACTGGCATTTCACCCCGGACCAGTTCGCGCTGACCTGGGCGCGCACGGACGGCGACCGGATCCCCTATCCGCTCGCCGTGCGTGCTTCGGCACGCGACACTGTCGAGCGCGCCGCCCAGCAACCCGCGCTGGAGGCCTGGTGTGCCCGCACCCTCGACGCCGACCTCGCGGCCGCCCTGCGGGTGCTGGCGAAACCGGAGATCCGGGTCGAGGTCTGCGGCCACGCGCCGACGCCGGTGCGCATGCTCGGCGCGGTCACCGCCGACGTCGCGGTCCTCGCGGTCCAGGATCCCGGCAGCGCGCCCGACCGAGGCGGCTCGGTCCACGTCCAGGTGGGAAGCACGAAACGTCTGGCCGCCCAGGTCTTTTCTCGACTCCCGAACCAGCCCCCCGGCCTGATGCCGCGCATCACCGCGCCGGCGACCCGCGTCGACGAGGACAGCCGCGACCTGGTGACCGCGCCCGTCGCCGGCCCCTCCGACGCCGCCCGCATTCGCCGACTCCTGCAGCGCCCCCGCAGCGGCATCGGCCAGATCCTCGTCGCGGCAGGCACGGACCCGAAACCCGCGGGCGTGCTGTCCTGGATCGATATCCCCGGCGACGGCCGCTACCTCGTCCACGCCAGCCGACACATCGATATCACCCCCGCCACACCGGATTCCGCCGTCGAATGGTTACGTCGCCTCCTCCGCAGCGTCTGAACCACCTTCGCCCCACCACCTCTGGCCCAGGACACCTGTCCACCCACCCGGCGGTCCGAAATCTTTTCCGATCGGCCCGAACCACTCGTCACCCCACTCACCGAGTAGTCCTGATGTGTCGCGATCAAGGGGCCCGCCCCGATCTGGACTGACCGGAGGGTGCGACGAAGGAGTACCCGGAGGGAGGGAAGATCGGGGCAACCAGGGGCCCCGCTCGAGCGCGCCAGCGCTCCGAAAACACTAGCCGAGCTGAAGAAACCCCACGAGATCGGCGAGTTCCTCGGCGGTATCCGGAAGATACTCGGTGAGCAGCGGCGAGCGAATAACGATGGCCTTCCACATCGCCCGGCACAGCGTGGCGTGGATGACGGTGCGCGACAACAAGGCTCGCATACCGAACGGCGCATCGGCCGGAGTCGATGTCGTCATCGACAGCAGCACGACGGCGGCCTCCCGACCACGGAATCGATCGGGTGTCCCCACGAGCACGTCTTCGATCTTGGCGCGAGCCAGCAGCGTTCGAATCCGCGCCACCTGCGCGGCATAGGGGGCGACGACGACGATGTCGTGCGGGTGCAGCTTGCGGGTTCCGCCGTCGGAGGTCCAGGTCTCGCCGAGCAGCACCCGAACCTGGCGCACCACTTCCCGCGCCTCGGCGTCGGATTCGGTGGCGCTGCCCCGGTGCTCGACGAGCACAGTGCTCACACCGGGCGCGATCCCGGCCAGATCCCGTGTCATCGTGACGGCTTCGTCCGCGCGTAGTCGACCGTCGTAGCAGCTCGCCGACACCGGTTCGCAGATCGCGGGGTGCATGCGCCAGGTGCGGTCGAGGAAGTAGCCACGTTCGACGGGCAGCGTCGTCGCACCTTCACACAGCCATTCCAAGGCCGAGACCTGCACCGGCTGTGGATGTTTCGCCTGCGCCCTGGCGGGGACAGGGTCACCGATCAGGAGCAGGTTACGTGCGCTCACCGCGACCGCGACAGTGTCGGCCAGTGAGCATTCGCCCGCGTCGGCGATCACCAGCAGGTCGAGTGCGCCGGGTGCGATCAGCCGGTCGTCGACGAAATCCGCGGTGGTGCCGCCGATCACGCACCCGTTGACGGCATTGTCGAGGAAACGCGGATACCGCGTGGCATCGATCGCCGACCACTCGGGGCCGACCGAGGCCACGTCCTTCTTCGCCACGAGTTCGGGCAGCAGGCCGGCTTCGACGACCGCGTCGAAGATCCGCTCGATCACCGCGTGCGACTGCGCCACCACGCCGATCCGCCACTTGTGACGGGTGACGAGCCGTTCGAGCGCGCGTCCGGTGATGCCGGTCTTGCCGGTGCCGGGCGGGCCGTGCACGGCCAGGTACGAGGCGTCGAGCGCACCGGCCGCGTGGGCGAGGACGGCGCCGAGGTCGTCGTGCGGTTGTGGCAGCGCCATACCGTCGCGCAGCCGCGGTGCGCGGCGCAGCAGCAGGTCGTAGACCGCGTTCTCCGGCACCCACGGCAGGCTCATCAGCAGGTCCTGGGCGGTGAACTCCAGCGCGGCCTCGAGCTCTGCCTCCCCGCCGGGCGGGCCGGGGGCGATGGCGGCGGGCAGGTCGTCATAGGGCGGGCAGCCCGCCGGGAGCAACTCCTCCAACCGGACGGTGTCGTCGAAATTCGGGTCGACGGCGCATCCGAGCACGGTGGCGGTCGCGGTGGCGCGGCGACCGAGCGTCTGGGTCATGCCCGCCGCGGCGGCACCGTCGTAGATGGTGACCATCTGCGTGCCCGGGGTGAGCGTGGCGCCCGTCCCGAGCCTGCCGGTGAGCGTGAGGTAGCGGCGCATCGTCGGAAGTTGTGGTGTGCGATGCCATTTGGTATCGACGGTGCCCCATTCGACGACGAGCACACCCGGCGCGTCGGCCCAATCGCCGACCGGGTGGCCGAGCCTGTCGATATGGGCCCACCAGCGGGGCTGGCGTTCACGACGGTGATAGCCGAGAACCGCGGCCGTCAGGGCGGCGGCGCGCGACGAATCCCCCTGCGCGTCGGCGGCGAACTCGCTCAGCGCCGCTTCCAGCGAGCCAGGATGCAGCGAAGGCGGCACATCGGATTCCGCCACGACGAACCCGGTGCCCGGCACCGCGATTCCCGCGTCGGCCGCGCGGTCGAGCAACCAGTCGCGGATTCCGAGAACCGTCGCCGCTCGACCGGGTGTGTCGGGTAACAGGGCGGCCAGCCCCGTCGCGTCGTAGGACTGTTCGCCGATCAACAGCGCGGTGCGCACGATGGGGGCGAGATCGACCAGCGCCCGATCGGCCAACAGCTCGTCGAGCAGATCGGCGCCGGTTCCGAGCCTGCCCGCCCAATCGAGCAGAGCGGTCCGAATATCGGACCCGTAGTGGTACACCCGCACATGCGGATCCGCCGACCGATGCTCGGCGATGATCTCCAGCAATTCCTCGAGCACTCCCCCGTCCTGCGACGCCGGACTGCGCGGCGGCGCATCGCCACCGGCGGGCCGTGGATCGGGCGCGGGCGCCGTCGTCGAGCCGTCGTCGTCGATGACGATGCGCTCGAAAGCGACGGTGTCGGCATCGGACGGATCGGCGCGGGGATAGCCTGCCGGATTCGCGGGTTCGACACCGGCGGGTCCGAAGACCACGGCGTTGGTGTCCGTCGAACCGACCGGCACGATGGGGCGGTAGCTGACGCTGTTCGGCTGATCCACACCGGCGACCACCGGCCGGAAGACGATGGTGGTGGCATCGGCGAGTTCGAGGCCGGTGATGACGCCGTGCCGGTCCAGGTCGATGACCAGGGCGAGGTCGCCGGGGCGGGGGGCGGGCAGGGCGCCGAGCGCGGTGGCGTCACGAAGGGTGAAGGCGGGGCGGCCGGTGCGTTCACGCACGAGCTGGATGTCGGCTTGTTTGCGCAGGGCCGTCAGCGTGCGGGGAGCGAGGCCGGGCACGGGTGTGTCGGTGGTGGCGAGGCGGTCGATCGTGAGCACACCCGCCTCCCGCAGCCTGGCCCGCTGGGTGGGGCGGATTCCCGCGACCAGCAACAGGTCTCGCGCGTTCGTCGCCGCAGCCCGGCAGCTGGGGCACCGACCGCACGCCAGGTAGCGCGGGTCGCCCCACTGGACCGGCAGCAATTCCGCCAGCTTGTCCTCGATGATCTGCTCCACCCGAGCGCGCCGCGCCGCGTACACCGGCGACAACTGCTCGGCCGACACCCGCCGCACGCCGTCGACTGTCCAGAGGTACGCCACGGCCGCCACGCCCGTCCCGGCATCGCCGAGCGCCCGCGCGACCGCCGCGAATTCGAGACGAGCGCGCAGCGATTCGCGAGCAGGGTCGACCTTGACCGTGTGCACCGACGCCGCCGCCCGCTCGAACGGTGTGCGTCCGGCGGCCAATTCGCGACGCAGCACGCGGATGTCGGCCGGGGACACCGCGGCGATCGGTCGGTCGGTCGGCTGCGGGTGATCCGAGGAATTCGCCAGCGCGGCAACCGAAATCGGCGCCACCCCGGGCACACCGACCGCCGACGGCGCGACCGCGCTGTGCACGGTGTAGTTCTGTTCGCCGACCGCGCGTACCAGCAGGTCGGCACCGCAGGCGAATCGACCGTCGAAGAACACGGCGCCGTAGACGGCCTCGGCACCGGTGCGCAGGGCGTGTGCGGTCTGCTCCGCGGCCGTGGTCAGCGCGGCGATCCTGGCAACCGCATCGCCGCCGACCACTTCGGGGGACGGGATACGGACGAGCCGGGTACCGAAGTGAGCGCTCAGTTCGGCGGACGGTTCGGCCGTGTGCACCAGCGCGGCGGTGGTGTCGGGAACCCCGGGCAGATTGCCGAGGGCGGCGTCGATGCCACGCAACACCGCGAACTCACAGTTCGCCGCGCGCGCGAGATCGCCGACGGCACCGACCACCCGATCACCGGACACGAACAAGCGCGGCCCTCCTGTGTTCACGCACACCCGACGCCCACACTGTAACCAGCGTTGCGAGAGACCAGCGCACTACCCGCGGACCGGGCGCACGCGCCTGACCTCGGGTGGTGCGCTCGAGCACGACTCAGGTGCGCGGCTTGCGCCGTTCGGTGCGCGGGCGCGCCTCGCGGTCGCGACGCGGGCCACGAGCGTTCAGCCGCTGCGCCGGTGCGCCCTGGTCGGGCGTCAGCTGGATCAGCACACCGCTGATCCTGGTGCGCCGCAACGCTTCCAGGGTCTCGTTGGGCAGATTGGCAGGCAGCTCGACGAGGCTGTAGTCGGGCCGGATGCTGATGTGACCGAAGTCGCTGCGTCGCAGGCCGCCCTCGTTGGCGATAGCGCCGACGATGGCACCGGGCACCACGCGGTGCCGCTTGCCGACGCTGATCCGGTAGGTGGCGAGTTCTTCGCCGTTCTCCCGGTTGAACGACGGCGGACGCGGGGCCCGGTCTTCGTCGTCGAAGCGGCGCGGTGCGCGCTCACGGTCGCGATCGAAATCACGCTCGCGGCGCGGAGCGGGCTCCGGCTCCGCCGACATGAAGAAGTTGTCACCGTCGTAGCCGCCGACGGCCAGTGCCGCGGCGATATCGACGAGCGGGGTGTTGTGCTCGGCCTCGTAGTCCTCGATCAGCTTGCGGAACAGCGCCACATTGTCCGAGGCCAGGTTCTCGGTGATCGAGTCGCCGAACTTGGAGGCACGCGTGGCGTTCACATCGTCGACGCTGGGCAACTGCATCTCGGTGAGCGCGCTCCTGGTCGCCCGCTCGATCGACTTGAGCAGATGACGCTCACGCGGGGCAACGAACAGCAGCGCCTCACCCGAACGGCCGGCGCGACCGGTGCGACCGATGCGGTGCACGTAGGACTCGGTGTCGTGCGGGATGTCGTAGTTGACGACATGGGAGATCCGGTCCACATCGAGGCCACGAGCCGCGACGTCGGTGGCCACCAGGATATCGATGCCGCCCGACTTCAGCTGCCCGATGGTGCGTTCACGCTGGTTCTGCGCGATGTCGCCGTTGATCGCGGCGGCGGAGAAACCACGCGAGCGCAGCTTCTCGGCCAGCTCTTCGGTGGCCTGCTTGGTGCGCACGAAAATGATCATCGCCTCGAAGGTCTCGACCTCGAGCACGCGAGTGAGGGCATCGAGCTTGCGCTGATGCGACACCTGCACATAGCGCTGGGTGATGTTGGAGCTGGTCTGAGTCGTGGACTTGACCGTGATCTCGACCGGATCGTTGAGGTACTGCTTGGAGATCTTGCGGATCACGCCCGGCATGGTGGCCGAGAACAGCGCGACCTGCTTGTCCTTGGGGGTGTCGCGCAGGATGCGCTCGACGTCTTCCTGGAAGCCCATCTTGAGCATCTCGTCGGCCTCGTCGAGCACCAGGTAGCGCAGCTGCGACAGATCCAGCGTGCCCTTCTCCAGATGGTCGATCACGCGGCCGGGGGTGCCGACGACGACGTGCGCGCCACGGCGCAGGCCCGACAGCTGTACGCCGTAGCTCTGCCCGCCGTAGATCGGCAGCACGTGCAGACCCGGGATGTGCGAGGAGTACTTGCCGAACGCCTCGGCGACCTGGATGGCGAGCTCACGAGTCGGCGCGAGCACCAGGGCGCTCGGCTTCTTCTGCGCGGTGTCCAGATTCATCAGAATCGGGATCGCGAATGCCGCGGTCTTGCCGGTGCCCGTCTGGGCCAGACCGACCACGTCGGCGCCGGAGAGCAGCGGGGGGATCGTCGCCGCCTGAATCGGGGACGGCGACTCGTAGCCCACATCGGCGATGGCCGCGAGCACGCGGTCATCGATGCCGAGATCGGCGAAAGTCGGGCCGGTGTCGTGCCTGTCGTCGTCGGCAGGAACGCTGTCGACCTCATTTGTGTTCATTGACCACCAGTTTACTGCCTGGAGGTAGCTGCCCCAACCACCAGGTGAATACGGTGAGACCTATGCAACTGCAGAACGGGTCAACACATCAGGAACTCGAGCCGGTGACGGTGGCGATTGCCGTGGTCCAATTCGCGCCCGACACCGACCCCGACACGAATTTGGCGACCCTGCGCGAACACGTGCGAATCGCCGCCGACGCGGGCGCTCGCGTGGTGGTGGCGCCCGAGTACTCGATGTTTGCCGTGACTCGCCTGGACGAACGTGTCGTCGCGATCGCGCAGCCGCTGGACGGTCCTTTCACCACCGGACTCGCCGCACTGGCCGCCGAATTCGGAGTGTTCCTGGTGGCCGGTGTGGTCGAGTTGCCCGCGCCGGGAGCCACCCGGATCAGCAATACGCTCGTCGCGCACGGTCCGGACGGCTCGCGGGTGGCGGTGTATCGGAAGGTGCATCTGTACGACGCGTTCGGGCATCGGGAATCGGATGTGGTGGCCGCCGGACCGATCGTCGCGCCCGCCGCGTTCACGGTCGACGGTGTGATCTTCGGCATGCAGACCTGTTTCGATCTGCGTTTTCCGGAGGGTTGTCGGCGTGTCGCGGCAGCGGGCGCCCATGTGTTGCTGCTCCCCGCGCAGTGGATTCCGGGAGCTGCCAAGGTCGACCAGTGGACGACCCTGCTGCGGGCCCGTGCCATCGAGAACACGGTGTATGTGGCGGCGGCCGATCAGTGCGCGCCACGTGGCGCGGGCGCGTCGATGATCGTGGATCCGGCGGGGACGGTGCTGGCCGACCTCGGCGACGAGCCGGGCGTGCTCACCGCCACCGTCGACCTCGCGCGGCTGGCCGAGGTGCGCACCGCCAACCCCAGCCTGTCGCTGCGTCGTTTCACCATTTCCGAGGCGCCCGCGCCGGAGTAGCGTTCGAGACGATGGTGTACCCGGATCGCGCGGCGGCGGGCCGCGCTCTCGGCACGGCCCTCGAGCACCTGCGGGCTACCCGCCCGCTGGTGCTCGGGCTGCCACGCGGGGGTGTGCCGGTGGCGGCGGCGGTGAGTGCGGCGATCGGCGGGGAACTCGATGTGCTGCTGGTACGCAAGCTGGGGCTGCCGTGGCAGCCGGAGCTGGCGATGGGCGCGCTCGGGGAGAGCGGACTGCTGGTCCTCAATCGGGAGGTCGTCGATCGCAGCGGGGTGAGTGCCGAGGCGTTCGACGCGGTGGAACAGGCCGAGCGGGCCGAACTCCGTCGACGCCGAGCGGTCTTGCGTGACGGCGAACCGATTCCCCTGGCCGGGCGCACGGTGGTGCTCGTCGACGACGGGATGGCGACCGGCGCGACGGTGGTGGCCGCGTGCCGGGTGGCGCGCGCGCAGCGGCCCGATCGGCTGGTGGTGGCGATGCCGGTGTCCTCGCCGGAGGCGGCCCGCCGGGTCGAACGCGAATGCGACGAACTCGTCTGCCTGTGGACCCCGATCGATCTCGGCGGCGTCGGCCTGGCCTACGACGACTTCCATCAACTCGACGACGACGAGGTCACCGCACTGCTGCGCTGACGTCGGTCACCGTTGGGGCCCGGTACGGATACAGTGTGGGCGGCCGTCGATACGGCCACGATCGGCGAGGGAACCCGGTGTGAATCCGGGGCTGACGCGCAACGGTGACGGTCTTCGACGACCGCAGCCCGAATACTCCCGATCGAGTTCGATGAATTTCTCGGCTCCGCGACTGGGCCCTGATGAAGGAGTTCGGCGCCGCATGCGCATTTCCCTCCGGCACCTCGGTGCCGTCCTCACCACCACGGCGACGCTGTTCGCCCTCGGCTGCTCGACCGAAGCCGACCCCGTCGACGGAACTCGGCCCGGCGCAATCGGTTTCCCGCTGACGCTGCAGAACTGCGGCCGGGCGGTCACCGTCGACGCCCCGCCGCGACGCGCGGTCTCGCTCAACCAGGGTTCCACCGAGATCCTGCTCTCGCTCGGCCTGGCCGACCGGATGGTCGGCACCGCCACCTGGACCGATCCGGTCCGGGCGAACCTCGCCGAGGCGAACGCGACAGTGCCTCGGCTGGCCGACAACAAGCCGTCCTTCGAGGTGGTGCTCGACACCGAACCCGACTTCGTGTCCGCGTCCTTCGGCGGCACCCTCGGTCCCGGCGGCGTCGCCGAGCGCCGGCAGTTCGACGACCTCGGTGTGCCCACCTACCTCTCGCCCACCGACTGCGACGGCAAGACCGACGAGAGCGTGAACTCCGACGGTGCGCGCACCGAGCCGCTGCGCATCGACTCGGTGTATCAGGAGATCCGCGACCTCGCGGCGATCTTCGACGTTCGCGACCGCGGCGAACAGCTCGTCACCGAACTTCAGCGGCGACTCACCGCGGCCACCGGGTCGGTGCGGGCCGCCGGGGTCTCGTTGGCGTTCTGGTTCGCCGATACCGCCACCCCGTACCTGGCGGGCTGCTGCGGGGCCTCCGGCATCATCACCGACTCCATCGGGGCGACCAATGTGTTCGCCGACACCACCGACGAATGGCCGCAGGTGAGCTGGGAGAGCGTGCTCGACCGCGATCCGCGCGCCCTCGTACTCGCCGATCTGAGCCGGCGCAAGATCGCCGGTGACGCCCTCGACAGCAAGATCGCGTTCCTCGAATCCAATCCGGTCACCCAGCGCCTCACCGCTGTGCGGGACAAGCGCTACATCGTGGTCAACGGCGCCGACCTGAACCCCTCGATTCGCACGATCGACGGCGTGGAGAAGGTCGCCGCCGCGGTGAAGCAATGGGAATGGGCACGCTGACCCAGGCCCGGCCACGCCGCGGATCCGGGGCGGCGCTGGCCGGATATCTGTTGGTCGGGTCGATCCTGCTGGTGATGTCGATCGCGATCGGTATCACCTTCGGGCCTGCGGACCTGTCGGTGCGCGATGTGTACGCGGTGGTGTTCGAGCACCTCGGGATCGGGCAGGCGCGGATCAGCCGGATCAAGGAGGGCATCGTCTGGGAGCTGCGGCTGCCGCGCACTCTGCTCGCCGCGGTGTGCGGGGCGGGGCTGGCGCTGTGCGGCACGATCATGCAGTCGCTGCTGCGCAATCCGCTCGCCGACCCGTTCGTCCTCGGCATCTCCTCAGGGGCTTCGACGGGGGCGGTGGCCGTGGTGGTGCTCGGGCTGGGCGCGGGCGCGGTCTCGCTGTCGGCCGGGGCGTTCGGCGGGGCGCTGCTCTCGTTCACGCTGGTGATGCTGCTCGCCGCGGGCACCGGTGGCGGCACCTCGCGGGTCGTGCTGGCCGGAGTGGCTGGTACCCAACTGTTCTCGGCGCTGACCTCGTTCATCGTGATCTCCTCCGCCGACGCCGAACAGACCCGCGGCGTGCTGTTCTGGTTGCTCGGTTCGCTGTCGGGCACCGACTGGACCGATGTGCTGGTGTGCGGCTCGGTCACGCTGACCGGACTCGCGGTGTGCTGGACGCAGGCGTCCGCGCTGGACGCGTTCGCCTTCGGCGAGAGTGCCGCCGCCTCGCTGGGGATCTCGGTGCGGTGGGTCAGGATCGTGCTGTTCGGCATCACCGCGCTGGTCACCGCGGTACTGGTGAGTGCCGCGGGTGCCATCGGGTTCGTCGGGCTGGTGCTGCCGCACGCGGCGCGATTGCTCGTCGGGCCGGGACATCGCCGATTGGTGCCGGTCGCCGCGCTGGCCGGGGCGATCTTCCTGGTGTGGGTCGACGCCGTGGCGCGAACCGTCTTCGCACCGGCGGAGATTCCGATCGGCGTGGTCACCGCGCTGATCGGGGTGCCCGCGTTCGCGCTGATCATGTTCCGGATGCGGGGCACTCGATGACGCTGCACGCCGAGGGCATCGGATGGACCAGGGGCGGGCAACCGGTGCTGAACGGGGTGAGTGTCAGCCCGGAGCGCGGCGAGACGATCGGGCTCCTCGGCCCCAACGGTTCGGGCAAGTCCTCGCTGCTGCGGCTGCTCGCCGGGATCGACCGGCCCGACGACGGGCGGGTACTGCTCGACAACACCGACCTGCGCGCACTGCGCCGCCGTCAGGTCGCACGTCGGGTGGCCGTGGTCGACCAGCACGCCGACACCGAGCTCGACATCACCGTGCGCGAGGTGGTCCGGCTCGGCCGGATTCCGCACGGCGGCGTCTTCGGCGGTGACGAGTCGGCGGACCGGACCTCGGTCGAGCGCGCCATGGAAGACACCGGCATCGCCGGTCACGCCGAACGCCGTTGGCACACGCTGTCGGGCGGGGAGCGCCAGCGCGCCCAGATCGCCAGGGCACTCGCGCAGGACCCCGACGAGTTGCTGCTCGACGAACCGACCAACCATCTCGACATCCAGCACCAGCTCGAGATTCTGGCCCTGGTCGCCGCACTGCCGCTGACCAGCTACATCGCGCTGCACGACCTGAACCTGGCCGCGATGTACTGCGATCGGGTGGTGGTGCTCGACCGCGGTCGGGTCGTCGCGGTCGGGACGGCCGCCGAGGTGATCACGGCCGAATTGGTGGAGCAGGTCTATCGGGTGAGGGCGACGGTTGTCGTCGATCCGGTGGTGGGGTACCCCACGGTCACCTACCGACCGAGTCGGCTTCCCAGCAGCCCGGCCACGTCAGTGGGTGCCTCGCCCCGGTGATCGGGGTTCTCGATCGACCTCAGCCGAAGCACTGACCTTCGCCGCGGTAGGTGGGAACTGTTGTGCGCGAACCGGATTCGTCGATCAAGTGGATCTCGGCGAAGCGTTCACACAGTTCGCCCGCCTTGGCGTGGCGGAACCAGACGCGGTCGCCGATCTCGAGTTCCGCGCCGCCGGCCAGAGGCGTCTGGACCTCCCCCGCGCCTTCGGAGCCGAGCAGCTTCAGACCGGCGGGCCAGACCGGGACCGGAACGCGGTTGGGGCCCGCGGGACCCGACGCGATGTAGCCGCCCGCGAAGACCGTGGCGATGGTCGGGGTCGGTTTGCGCAACACCGGGGTGGCGAAGAACAGCGCGGGGCGCGGGGTGAACGAGCGGTAGTGGTCGAACAGCGTGGGTACGTAGAGGCCGGAACCGGCGGTCACCTCGGTGACATCGGGATCGGTGATCGAGACCTCGATCGAGCCGGTGCCGCCGCTGTTGACGATCTGCAACGGCCCCGTCACCGCGCGGACCGCGTCGAGTACCCGGGTGCGCCTGCGCCCGATCTCGATGGCGGACAACCGTTTCACCACACGCACCGCCGGATTGCTGTCGGGCAGACCGGCGATCTGTGCCTCGTAGGTCATCACGCCGACCACATCGAACCCGCGTCGCAACGCCTCGGCAGCGAGTTCGTCGGCCTGCTCGGGAGTGCGCACGGGCGAACGCCGCGTCCCCAGGTGCAGCGGTCCGATGCGCAGGGCGGCGTCGACATCGAGGCAGACGCGCGGGTGAACCAGGTCGGTGCCCAGCGCGGCGCGGGTGAGTTCGAGTTGAGCGACATCGTCGATCATCAGCGTGATCGCTTCAAGCAGGGTGGGGGCGGTGGCGAGTTCGGCCAAAGCCGCACGGTCGAGCACCGGGTAGCCGAGCAGGACATCGCGGGCGCCGAGGCGGACCAGCCAGATGGCCTCACGCAGGGAGTAGGCCATGATCCCGGCGAAACCGTCGCGGGCGGTGAGACCGTCGCCGAGTACGCGCTCGAGCACGGCGCGGCAGCGCACCGATTTACTGGCCACCCGTACCGCGACGCCGTTCGCACGGCGAACCAGGTCGGCGGCGTTGCGGTCGAGCGTGGTCAGGTCGACGGCGGCCAGCGGCGGGTCGAGCTCCGCGGTCGCCGCGTGCAGATGGTGCAGCGATGTCGTCTGGGTCACTCGACTACTGAACCACCTATTTGGTCAATCGTCCAGTACGACGCGGATCAGCCTTCGACAGCCTTGAGCGTCAGACAACCGACCAGGTCGTCGATCACCACGAGGATGGTCTCGTCGTTGCCGTCGGCGAGCCAGCGCAACACCGAGCCGTGGAATACCGAGACGAGGTAGCCCGCCACCGAATCGACCGGCTCCAGCCACTGGGTACCGGACAGGCGGGCGCACATCGAGAGGAAATCGGCGGCCTCGTTGTCCATCTCCCGGAACATCGCCACGGCGGTCGGATCGCCGATGGTGTCGCCCGTGGGCGTCCATCGCTGACGCAAAGTCTCCAACGCGGCCTCGTACGCGGCAATTCGCCGGGTGGGCGCGGCTTTCACCAATGGCCAATAGGTGCTGAGCCCGGCGTGCAGCAACACCCGCAGCGCCCGAACACCGGTGGCATCCGAGCTGGCGGCGGCTTGTTCGACGGCATCGCAGACGGCGGGCCGAAGCGAAATTTCTGTTAGTTCACGACTGGCGCTCAACGACGACTCCTCGGCAACAAATATCGCTGCCCGCGGCGATGCGAGCTTGGTGGTCACCGAACTCGATCTTAGAAGATTTTCAGGATTCACGAACTGGTTCAGCCATCCTTTTCAGACTGAAAGATTGTTTTGTTATGCGAATGCGACCTTTTTCAAAACCGACCATACGGCCTCAATTTGTCGCATTCCCGGATATCCGACACCCCCGCGCCGGAATCCGCGCATCTGATCAATAGTACAAGTCTGCCCTGGTCAACCCCGCCGCGTGTGGGCGACGGCACAGTGGCACCCCACGAAACGGACGCAACACATCCGATGACGATCCGCGAACTCGGGCGCGGCGGCAGCGGAGTCGCCGATAACCTGGTCAGGTGACTCTCTCGCCTCCTGCCGACCAGTTCGCCCTCAGCGGCACCTTCAATTTCCGCGATGTGGGCGGCCTGCGTACCGCCGACGGCACCACCGTGCGCCCCGGCGTGCTGCTGCGGTCCGCCCAGTTGAGTGGCCTGGACGACCAGGGTCACGACACCCTGCGCGAATGGGGCGTCACCGATGTGCACGATCTGCGCGGCATCGTCGAGATCGACCACATCGGCCACGACACCCTGCCCGACGACGTGCGCCTGCACGTGACGCCGTTCGATTCGCGGATGGAGGAGGCGCCGCCGCACGAGGCGAAGACCGTCTCGGCGTTCGCCCACATGATCGAGGTCTACCGGGCCTTCCCGACGCTGCCCGAGGCACACACCGCGATCGCCGAGTTGGCCGGCTCGATCGTGCGCGGCGACGGCGCGGTCCTGGTGCACTGCGCGGCGGGCAAAGACCGCACCGGCTGGGCGGTGGCCACCCTGCTGCGCGCGGTCGGTGTCACCGAGGAAGACGTGTACGCCGACTTCCTCGCCAGCAACGCCGCCGTCGAGCCACTGCGCATGCTGCTGGAACCGAAGATCGGCAACGGCGACGCGCTCTCGGACGACCTCCTCGGCGTGCGCGAGGAATACCTGCGTACCGCCGACGCCAGCGTGCGCGAGATCCACGGCGACATCGAGGACTACCTCGCCGTCGTCGGCCTCACCGGCGACCTGCGCGAGGCCCTGCGTGCGCGCCTGATGTGACCGGACCGCCGCCAACGAATCCAGCGCGGATCACAGCCCACCGGCCCGGCGACCCGGGTCGGCGCGGACCAGTCCGTCGGCATCGATGCTGACGAAATCGCCGGTGTGGAACCAGCTTCCACTGAACCTGGCGGCCGAGGCGGCGGGATTGTTCCAGTAGCGGCGGCTGACATTCGGTCCGCGACACAACAATTCGCCGCGACCGGCACTGGCTCGCGGCCCGGCGAGCGCCAATTCTGTTCCGCCGAAAGCGAACCCGAGCGTCGCGTCGGAGTGGGCGAGGTCGGTGTCGTCGACCACCAGGCCGATGCCGCTGGTCTCGGTGGCACCCCAGACCGACCATTGCCTGGCCGCGGGGAACAGCTCACGCAGCGCGGCGGTGAGAGTGGCGGGAGCCGCGGCGGCGGCGCGTTCGGAGCGATGACAGGCCTTGCTGATCCGGCGCACACCGTCGCCGGAGCGGCGGGCCACGAGTTCGGGGACCAGCCCCGCGAAGATCCGCGGGGTGGCCGAGACGGTGTCGATCCGCTCGCTCACCAGGACGTCGGCGAGTCGGCGGGCACCCGGTGCGAGGACGACCGTGCCGCCCACGGCGAAGGTGGGCAACAACTGGTCGACGCAACCGCTGGCGTGGGCCAGCGGCAGCAGCACCAGATTGCGCAACCCGTCGGCAGGCAGCCCCAGCGCGCCGACCACCGACGACACCGCCGAGAGCAAATTCTCGTTGGTCAGTTCCACCCCCGCGGGCATGGACTGCCGCGCGGCGGTGCCGGTATAGCAGAGCAGAGCCGGATCAGCCAGTGCCGCACCGTCATCGATATAGGCGGTGCTGTCGGGCAGCGGCCCGTCGGGGCCGAGTACGAAATCGGCGCTACTGTCGGCGATCACCCGGTCGGCGACCGCGGCGGGCAAGGCGTCGGGCACCAGGACCGGCACCGCGCCGCAGAGCAGCGCGCCGAGAAACGCCTGCACCCACCGCGCGCTGGTCGGCATGTGCACCGCGACCCGATCGCCGTAGCCGATACCGTGGTCCTGCAGGCCGCCCGCGATCCGCGAGGCGCTGTGCCAGAGTTCGCGATAGGTCAGGCGTGGGCCGCCGACCTCGACGACAGCCTCGCGGTTGGTGAAGGAGTGCACCCGCAGATCGAGCAGTTCGGTGAGGGCCGGACTGAGGTCGCCGTAACGCAGCACGCCGTCGGAGCCCCGCCGCAGCTGCGTTGCCGCACTGGTGGCGGGGAACTCGAAGACGGCCTCGCCCGGTTCGTGCTCGCCATGACCCATCCGGACCTCCGTACGTCGATACAGCCGCACTGCGACTATATGACGTGGATCACACTGCTGTCAGGCGCTCGGGGCGTTCATTCGCCGCGATAGGTCGCCTTGCCCGGTCCCTTCTCGAGGAAACTGCGTACCGCACCACGCAGGTCCGCGGTGCCGAACAGCTCACCCGATACTTTCGGGGTCACCGAATCAGCGTGTGCCACACCGCCGGAACGCCACGCCTCGATGATCTGCTTGGTCGCGGCGTGCGCGCGGGTCGGGCCGTCTGCGAGCCGGGCGACCAGCGCGCCTGCCGCGGCATCCAGGTCGTCGTGGATCGCGTTGACCACGCCCCACTCGGCCATCGTCGCGGCGGGGTAGAGGTCGCCGGTCATCACGAACTCGCGGGCGCGCCCCGAGCCCGCCCGCTCGGCCAGCCGCTGCGGCCCGCCCATCGACGGCGTGAGCCCCACCACGGTCTCCACCAGCCCGAATCTCGCCTTCGGCGCCGCGAGGATGATGTCGCAGGCAAGCGACATCTCGAAGGCGGCGGTCAGGGTGAGCCCGTGCGCGGCGAACACCACCGGGCACGGCAGCGCCTCGAGCGGATGGATGATCTGCTCGAACAGCTCACGCCACAGCTGCGCGCCTTCCTCGACGGTACGGCCGTCGAAGATGTTCACATCGACGCCGCCCGAGACGACCTTGCCTTCGGCCCTGATCAGCAGAGCGCGCGGCGGTTGTGCGCCCACCGCGGCGAGATCGGCGATCAGCGCGTCGATGAGTTCGCGATCGAACAGGTTCAGCGGCGGGTGGTCGATCGTGATCGTCGCGATCTCGGCACCGGCTTCGGTGAACTCGCGCGTCAGTCGGGTTGGCCTGGTTTCGCTCATCGGGTCAGCGTAGAACCCGGCCGCGGTCCCCGACAGAGCCAGTCGGACCGGGAGGTGGGGACAGGTCACCCAGATCACGGAACCGCGCGCTGTCGGTAGTCGTTGACATGATGAGCTCGCGGGTACGGAAGTGCCCTACAGTTCGACTCGTTGGGGCGAAGAGGAGGACGACGCCGTGTTCAAGAACGCGATCGAAAAAGCCGTGGTCGATGTGCTCGACACCGGGTCCAAGTTGCAGGCGCCGGCCGTACGCCGCTATGTCGATTACCTGCGTGAGCGTCATCCCGGGGAGACTCCGGCCCAGATCGTGGCCCGCTTGGAGAAGCAGTACCTGCTCGCCGTCACCGGCAGCGGTGCCGCGGTCGGCGCCACGGCGGCGGTGCCGGGGATCGGCACGATCGCCGCGCTCGGCGCCGTGAGTGCGGAGACCGTGTTCTTCATGGAGGCCTCGGCCCTGTTCACCCTGGCCCAGGCGGCGGTGCACGGCATCGAGCCCGAGGACAAGGAAGCCCGGCGCGCGCTGGTGCTCGCGGTCGTGCTCGGTGACGCCGGAATGGCGATCGTGCAGAAGGGCCTCGGCAGCCAGTCCAAGAATTGGGCAGGCCAGCTCGCTACCAAGGTCCCCGGCATCGGGGGGATCAACAGCAAACTGCTGCAGCAGTTCATGAAACGGTTCATCACCAAGCGAGTCGCGCTGATGGCGGGCAAAGTGCTCCCCGCCGGAATCGGTGCCGCCATCGGTGGCGCGGGCAACCGGGCGCTGGGCAAGGTCACCATCGAGAACGCGCACAAGGCTTTCGGGCCCGCGCCCGCGATGTGGCCCACCCCGCTGCACAACGTGATCGACGCCGACCCGCTGCCCGCGATCGGCACCGGCAAGGTGAACAAGAAGTGAGCGAGGGCCGCGGCGGTGATGCCGTGCTCGTGCGTGGCGTGGGCAAGCAGTTCGGCCCGGTGAGCGCGGTCCACGAGATCGACTTCGCCGTGCCGACCGGTTCGGTGACCGCGCTGGTGGGGCCCGCGGGGGCGGGCAAGTCGACGGTGGTGCGCATGGCGCTGGGCCTGCAGCAGCCGACCACGGGCACCATCGAGGGCCTCGACCGCGGTCCCGCCGCGGTCGGGGCCGTCCTGAGTCCGCGTGGACTCCATCCGGCACGCACCGTGCGCGACCAGCTGTGGTCCCACGCGCCGGTCGCGGGCGCGTCCCGGCGCCGGATCGCCGCGGTGCTCGACGAGACCGGACTCAGCGCCGTGGCCGATACCGTTGTGGCCCGGCTACATCCGGGCCAGCAGACGCGGTTGGCCCTGGCGACGGCTTTGCTGGCCGATCCCCCGCTACTCGTGCTCGACGATCTGTTCGCGGGTGCGAACGGCATCGAACGCGGCTGGCTGCACGAGGTGTTGCGCCGTCACACCGCCCGTGGCGGCACCGTGCTGGTGAGCTCGGACGCGCTGGCCGACGTGGTGGCGATCGCCGATCAACTCGTGGTGCTGAGCGAAGGCACGGTCGTCTGGCAGGGCACACCGGCCAAGCTGCGCCGCGGCCATCCCGACCGCCTCGTCGTCGCCGCCTCGCCGTCCATCGCGCTGGCGACCGCACTGGCGAGCCACGGATTCACCGACGCGGTCATGCGACCCGACGGCCGTCTCGCCGTCGCCGAAGCGAGCGAGGCGACCATCCGCTCGATCGCGGAACACGCCCAGGTGCGGATCGGCAGCATCGTCACCGATCCCATCCACCCCGATCGGGTACTCGCCGCACTGACCAAACCGCGCCGCCACCGGCATACCGTGTCGACGCCGAATCCCGCCGCCTACGCCCCGGCACCGACCTCGTATGGGACACCCCGATGACCACCTCCGTGCTGCCCGCCGATCTCGTTCCCGGTATCGACACCGAGGCGCGCAAGGTCGTCGCGCTACGGCAGACCCGGCTGCTGCTGGCCGCACCGATCGCGTTGGCGCTGGTCGCGACGCTGATCACCGCGATCATGTCGGGGCCAGCCGATCCGAAGGGCCAGCCGACGACCGGTGCCGCCACGATCGGTCTCTACCTCGGGATGATCGCGGTCTTCGTGGTCGCCGCGCTGCTCGGCATCGCCGCCACCGGCGGTGAATACCGGCACAAGACCATGGCGCTGACCGTGCTGTTCGCGCCCGATCGCGACCGGCTGGTCACCGCGAAGTACGTCGCGGTCGCCGGCTTCGCCTTCGCCCTCGCGCTCGCCGCCGAACTCGTGAGCTTTGTGGTGCTGCTGGTCGCGGCGCGCGGGAAATTCGACCTGGGCTGGCAGCTGCTCGAAGTACTCGCCGCCGGACTGCTCGTCGCCGTGTGCTGGGCCGTGCTCGGTGCCGGAATCGGGCTGCTGCTGCGCACGTTCAGCGGCGCGGCGTGGCTGGTGCTCGGCTGGGCGTTCGCGATCGAACCGCTGATCTGGTTGGTGGCCAAGGGCTTCGGAGCAGGCGGATTCGCCGCGTTGCTGCCCGTCTCCGCCACGGTGGCCGGGGTGAGCGCGGGCTCGTTCGACGAGGCCGAGGTGTTCGCACCGACACCGGCGGCGCTGGTGGTGCTGCTGCTGTGGACCGCGGCGGTCGGCGCGGCGGGGTGGTGGGACCTGCGCAACCGAGACCTGTAGTGCCCGCGAAGGCGGGATCGTCGGGGTGGATGCACCGGCTGTGGCGCCTGTGCCTGCACCATCGGCGGCTGCTGGCGGGCATCGCGGTCTCGGTGCTGGCCGGGGCAGCCGTGGCCATCGCCGCACCACTGGCCACCAAACGCGCGGTCGACGCCGCCCAGGCGGGCGACACCTCGGTGATCGGCACCGCCGCCGCCCTGCTCGCCGTACTGGCGGTGACGCGGTTCGTCGTCACCTTCGCGCGCAGGCTCTGGGCGGGCAAACTGTCGCTGGAAGTGCAACACAGCCTTCGGATTTCGCTGCTCGCCGCCCTGCAACGGCTCGACGGCGCGGGCCAGGACGCGATCCGTACCGGACAGGTGGTGTCGCGATCGATCACCGACCTGCAGTTGGTGCAAGGGCTGCTGGCGATGGTGCCGTGGTCGGGGCTGGCGGTGTTGCAGTTCGTGCTGTCGGCGGTGGTGATGGTGTGGTTGAGTCCGCCGCTGGCGCTGGCCGCCCTGCTGGTCGCGCCCGCGATGGCGGTGATCGTGTTGCGCATGCGGCCCCGGCTCTACGCGGCGACCTGGTCGGCGCAGCAGCGCGCGGCCGATCTGGCCGAACACGTCGAGCAGACCGTGACCGGTGTCCGGGTGGTGAAGGGGTTCGGGCAGGAATCCCGAATGGTCGACATCCTCGAAGAGCACGGTCGGCTGCTGTTCGCCGAGCGCATGCGCGCCGCGCGGATCAACGCCAGGTTCGCGCCGGTGGTGTCGGCCCTGCCGCAGGCCGGGCTGGTCGCGGTGATCATCGTCGGCGGCGTGCTCGCCTCGCGCGGTGCGATCGGCATCGGCACCTTCCTCGCGTTCACCGCCTATCTCGCCACCATGACGTCTTCGGCCCGCACGATCACCTCGGTGGTGATCATGGCCCAGCTCACCAAGGCCGCCGTCGACCGCGTCTTCGAGGTGATCGACGCGGCGCCGGTACTGGTCGACCCGGACGATCCCACCGAGCTACCACCGGGACCGCTCGGGATCGAATTCGACGCTGTCGGGTTCGGTTTCGAGGCCGATCAACCGATCTTGGCCGATTTCGATCTCACCGTGCGACCCGGCGAGACGGTCGCGGTGATCGGTCCCGCCGGCTCGGGCAAGACCACGCTCTCGCTGCTGCTGCCCCGCTTCTACGCACCCGACGCGGGCCGGATCAATCTCGTCGGCACCGACGGCACCCGGGTCGATCTGGCCGATCTGCGCGCCGAGGAGTTGCGCGGCGCGGTCGGTGTCGTCTTCGACGATCCGTTCCTGTTCTCCGACACCATCGCCGCCAATATCGCGCTCGGCAGGCCCGACGCCACCGACGCGGAGATCTCCGCCGCCGCGACGGCCGCCGCCGCCGACGAGTTCATCGCCGCGCTGCCCGAGGGCTACGACACCGTCATCGGCGAACGCGGGCTGACCCTGTCGGGTGGCCAACGCCAGCGCATCGCCCTGGCCAGAGTGCTGCTCACCCGCCCGCGGGTGCTGGTGCTCGACGACGCCACCTCGGCGGTCGACGCCGTCACCGAGGCCGAGATCTTCCGCCGACTGCCCGACCCGGGCGGGCGGACCACGCTGATCCTGGCGCACCGCGAATCGACCCTTGCCCAGGCCGATCGCGTCATCCGGCTGCCCGCACCCACCGGGTCGGTGGTGCCGACGACGGCCGTGAAGACCACACCCCGCCTCGACGCGGGCAAGCCGCGGTCGATGTCGTCGGCGTCGAAGGACCTCAGCGAGACCCCGGAACTTCGCGCCGCGGTCGACGCCCTGCCCCCGGCCACCGAAGAACCCGCACTGCCCGGCGACCACCGCGCACCCCGACCCGACTTCAACCTGCGCGCACTGCTGCGCCCGGTGCGTGGCCTGGTGTGCGTGGTGGTGCTGCTGCTCGTCGTCGACGCCCTGCTCGGCATCGCCTTCCCGCCGCTGGTGCGCTACGCCATCGACACCGGTGTCACCGCGGGCGACGACACCGCGCTGCTGGTGTCGGCGCTGATCGGTACCGGCCTGGTCCTGGCCGGTTTGGTGGTCGGCGCCGCCGTCACCGTGCTCACCGCGCGCACGGGCGAGCGGGTGCTGTTCGGGCTGCGGGTGCGCAGCTACGCCCAGTTGCAGCGACTCGGGCTGGACTTCTACGAACGCGAACTGTCCGGCCGCATCATGACCAGGATGACCACCGACGTCGACGCGCTGTCGACGTTCCTGCAGACCGGGGTCGCGACCGGGCTGGTGGCACTGATCACCCTGATCGGCGTGGCCGTCGGACTGTTCTTCATCGATGCCGGGCTGGCGGTGGTCGTGCTGATCGCCGTGGCGCCGATGCTGCTGGCCACCCTCGCCTTCCGCCGGGTCTCCTCGGTCGCCTACACCGTCTCGCGCGAACGCGTCTCGGTGGTCAATGCCGGTTTCCAGGAGAACATCGCCGGTCTGCGCGCCGTGCAGGCCGCCCGCAACGAGCCGACCGCCGCACGCCGCTTCGCCGAGTACTCCCACAACTATCGTGATGCCAGGATCCGCGCCCAGCGTGCGATCGCGGCCTACTTCTCCTTCGGCCTCGCCTGGGCGGACCTGGCCTTGGCCGTGGTGGTCTACCTGGGCGCCAACGCCGTCGCCGACGGGCGCACGAGCACCGGAACGCTCGTCGCCTTCGTGCTCTACCTGGGTCTGTTGTTCAGTCCCATCCAGGATCTGTCCCAGGTGTTCGACGGTTATCAGCAGGCCAGAGTCGGTCTGCGGCGCATCGGCGACCTGCTACGCACCACCTCCTCGATCGCCGCCGACCCACCCGACGCGATCTCCGTCGATCGCCTGCACGGGGAGATCGTCTTCGACGACGTCCACTTTCGCTATCCCGGCGCGAGCGCCCCCGCCCTCGACGGGGTGAGCTTCACCGTGCCCCCCGGCGCGACGCTGGCACTGGTGGGCCCGACCGGCGCGGGCAAATCGACGATCGTGAAGCTGCTGGCACGCCTCTACGATCTGCCGCCCGAGCCGGGGGCGGGCGCGATCCGGGTCGACGGTGTCGATCTTCGGCACTACGTGCTCACCGAGTACCGGGCGCGGCTGGGAATCGTGCCCCAAGAAGTTCACCTGTTCACCGGCGACGTGGCGAGCAACATTGCATTCGGGCAAAGTTTTGCCACATCGGTGGACATCGCGATCGCCGCCGACGCTGTCGGTGCGGCGGAAATGATCGACGGTTTACCCAGGAAAATGCACCATCCGGTCGGCGAACGCGGACGTGGACTCTCCGCGGGCCAACGCCAGTTGATCGCGCTGGCCAGGGCCGAACTGGTCGATCCCGACCTACTCCTGCTCGACGAGGCCACCTCCACGCTCGACCCGGAGACCGAGGCATCGGTGCTGGTAGCGAGCCGATCGCTGGCGCGGGGCCGGACCACCGTCGTGGTCGCGCATCGACTCGTGACCGCGGCGCGCGCGGATCTGGTTGCCGTGGTCGAAGACGGCCGTATCGTGGAATTCGGTGCGCCGCTCGACCTACTCGCCAGTAGGGGCCATTACTCGAGACTCTGGGCGGCGGGCAGGGAGGCAGAGGGCATAGTGTCGACCCAAGACCGGTAGCGACGCCTGTCAACCGCTGGGCATATGCTCGGTGCGGGCGCATCGGCAGCCATCCGCTGATACCCCTGCCTGGCACGTCACAAACGTCGCAGCGCGAAGAACGAAATGAGGCGAACACCAGCTGTGAGCAGCTCAACTTCCCAGTTCGGACAGAACCAGTGGCTAGTCGACGAGATGTATCAAAAGTTCAAACAGGACCCGTCCTCGGTCGACGCGAGTTGGCACGAGTTCCTCGCGGATTACACCCCGGAAGCGACAGAGTCCGGTAACAGCGAGGCACCGGTCGCCTCTTCCGCTCCCGCGACGGCCGCCGCGCCCAAGTCGGCAGCTGCTCAGGCCCCGGCTCCCAAGTCGGCCGCTGCTCAGGCCCCGGCTCCCAAGGCCGCTGTGGCGACGGCACCGCCGAAGCCCGCCGCGGCTCCGGCTCCCGCTCCGGCTCCGGCCGCCAAGACCGTGCGCGCACCGCAGACCACGCCTGCACCGGTGTCCAACGCACCGGCCACCACCACCGCACCCAAGGCTGCCGCCGCGGGCCCGGAGAACAAGGTGCTGCGCGGCCCCGCCGCCGCCATCGCGAAGAACATGTCGGCCTCGCTGACGATCCCCACCGCTACGTCGGTACGCGCGATCCCGGCCAAGCTGATGATCGACAACCGCCTGGTGATCAACAACCACCTCGCGCGCACCCGCGGCGGCAAGATCTCGTTCACCCACCTGCTGGGTTACGCGATCGTGCAGGCGATCAAGGCGTTCCCGAACATGAACCGCCACTTCGCCGAGATCGACGGCAAGCCGAACTCGGTCACCCCCGCCCACACCAACCTCGGCCTTGCGATCGATCTGCAGGGCAAGGACGGCAACCGATCGCTGGTCGTGGCCGCCATCAAGGAAACCGAAGACATGAGCTTCGGTCAGTTCCACGCGGCTTATGAGGACGTCGTACGCCGCGCACGCGAGGGCAAGCTCGGCGCCGACGACTTCTCCGGCGTCACCATCTCGCTGACCAACCCCGGCACCATCGGCACCGTGCACTCGGTGCCGCGCCTCATGCCGGGCCAGGGCGCGATCATCGGCGCCGGTGCGATGGAGTACCCCGCCGAGTTCCAGGGCATGAGCGACGAGCGGATCGCCGATATCGGCGTCGGCAAGCTGATGACGCTGACCTCGACCTACGACCACCGCATCATCCAGGGCGGCGAGTCGGGCGATTTCCTGCGCACCATCCACAACCTGCTGATCTCCGACGAGTTCTACGACGAGATCTTCCACGGCCTCGGCGTGCCGTACGAGCCGATCCGCTGGCGCAAGGACATCAGCGCGCGCGGTGTCGACAAGAGCGCGCGCGTGCTCGAGATGATCGCGGCCTACCGCAACCGCGGGCACCTGATGGCCGACACCGATCCGCTGCGCCTGGTCAAGGACAAGTTCCGCAGCCACCCCGACCTCGACGTCACCCAGCACGGCCTCACCCTGTGGGACCTCGACCGCACCTTCGACGTGGGCGGTTTCCACGGCCAGGACCGGATGAAGCTGCGCGATGTGCTCTCGATCCTGCGCGACGCGTACTGCCGCCACGTCGGTGTGGAGTACACCCACATCCTCGAGACCGATCAGCTCAAGTGGATGCAGGAGCGCGTCGAGCAGAAGCACGTCAAACCGACTGTCGCGCAGCAGAAGTACATCCTGAACCGGCTCAACGCGGCCGAGGCGTTCGAGACCTTCCTGCAGACCAAGTACGTCGGCCAGAAGCGCTTCTCGCTCGAGGGCGCCGAAGCCGTCATCCCGATGATGGACGCCACCATCGACCAGTGCGCCGAGTACGGGATGGACGAGGTCATCATCGGCATGCCGCACCGCGGTCGCCTCAACGTGCTGGCCAACATCGTCGGCAAGCCGTACTCGAAGATCTTCACCGAGTTCGAGGGCAACATGAACCCGGCGGCCACCCACGGCTCCGGCGACGTGAAGTACCACCTCGGGGCGCACGGCCAGTACCTGCAGATGTTCGGCGACAACGAGATCGAGGTCTCGCTCACCGCCAACCCCTCGCACCTGGAGGCGGTCGACCCCGTGCTCGAGGGTCTGGTGCGCGCCAAGCAGGACCTACTCGACAAGGGCGACGGCCCCGACGGCTTCTCGGTGATGCCGCTGATGCTGCACGGTGACGCCGCGTTCGCCGGCCAGGGCGTGGTCGCCGAAACGCTGAACCTGTCGGGTCTGCGTGGTTACCGCGTCGGCGGCACCATCCACATCGTGGTGAACAACCAGATCGGCTTCACCACCGCGCCGGAGAACAGCCGCTCCACCGAGTACTCCACCGACATCGCGAAGTTCATCGGCGCGCCGATCTTCCACGTCAACGGTGACGATCCGGAAGCCTGTGACTGGGTCGCCAGGCTGGCAGTTGATTTCCGCCAGAAGTTCCGCAAGGACGTCGTCATCGACCTCGTCTGCTACCGCCGCCGCGGGCACAACGAGGGCGACGATCCCTCGATGACCCAGCCGGAGATGTACGACATCATCGACACCAAGCGGTCGGTGCGTAAGGCCTACACCGAGTCGCTGATCGGCCGTGGTGACATCTCCATGAAGGAGGCCGAGGACGCGCTGCGCGACTACCAAGGCCAGCTGGAACGTGTCTTCAACGAGGTCCGCGAGCTGGAGAAGTACATTCCGGAACCGTCGGAATCGGTCGAGGACGACCAGAAGGTGCCCGCCACGGTGATCACCGCGGTCGACAAGTCGGTCCTGCAGCGCATCGGTGACGCGTTCCTGAACACTCCCGACGGTTTCAACGTGCACCCGCGCGTGAAGCCGGTGCTGGAGAAGCGTCGCGAGATGGCCTACGAGGGCAAGGTCGACTGGGCCTTCGCCGAGCTGCTCGCCTTCGGTTCGCTGATCGATCAGGGCCACGACGTGCGCCTGACCGGTCAGGACTCGCGTCGTGGCACGTTCACCCAGCGCCACTCGGTGATCATCGACCGGGTCAACGCGGTCGAGTACACCCCGCTGCACAACATCGGTTCGGAGAATCCGGGCTGGTTCGCGGTGCACGACTCGGCGCTGAGCGAGTACGCCGCGGTCGGCTTCGAATACGGCTACTCCCTGGGCAACCCCAACGCACTGGTGTTGTGGGAGGCGCAGTTCGGTGACTTCGTCAACGGCGCGCAGTCGATCATCGACGAGTTCATCTCCTCCGGTGAGGCCAAGTGGGGCCAGCTCTCCGACGTGGTGCTGCTGCTGCCGCACGGCCACGAGGGCCAGGGTCCCGACCACACCTCCGGTCGCATCGAGCGGTTCCTGCAGCTGTGCGCTGAAGGCTCGATGACCGTGGCGGTGCCGTCCACGCCGGCGAACTACTTCCACCTGCTGCGTCGCCACGCGCTCGACGGGATCCGTCGTCCGCTGATCGTCTTCACCCCGAAGTCGATGCTGCGCAACAAGGCTGTGGTGTCCGACGTCAAGGACTTCACCGAGTCGAAGTTCCGTTCGGTGTTCGACGAGCCCACCTACGAACAGGGCATCGGCGACACCGCCAAGGTCAAGCGCATCCTGCTGACCTCGGGCAAGCTCTACTACGAGCTGGCCGCGGAGAAGGCCAAGCACAAGCGCGAAGACGTGGCCATCGTCCGGATCGAACAGCTCTACCCGATCCCGACGTACCGCCTCAACGAGGCACTGGCCAAGTACCCCAACGCGACCGACATCGCCTGGGTCCAGGAAGAACCGGCCAACCAGGGCGCATGGCCCTTCTTCGGCCTGAACCTGCCCGAAGTGCTGCCCGAGCGCCTCGGCCGCCTGCGTCGCATCTCGCGCCGCGCCATGTCGGCCCCGTCCTCGGGTTCGTCGAAGGTACACGCCGTGGAACAGGCCGAGATCATCGGCGAGGCTTTCGAACCGACCACGTAGTTCTCGAAAGCACGTAGTGCTCGAAACATAGTGCGACAGGGGCGGATCCGTTTCGGATCCGCCCCTGTCGCCTGTTTGCTACTGGTTGAGGGTGAACCAGGCCCGGCCCGAGAGCTGTTCCAGTTCAGGGTGATGCGGGTAGAGGTCGGCGGTGGCGACGATTTCCGCCTCGACCCGGCCCGGCCCGGGGCCCATGCCCATGCCGGTGATCACACCGTCGGTCGCGTTGATGACGCCATTGGCGTCGACGGTGTGGGACTGACCGTTCTCCCGGCCGGTATCCAGGTTCTTCCACCGCACCGCCACTCGATAACCCTCGCAGTCCTGCCCGGTCTGGACGATCTTCACCCGCACCCCGAGATGCCCGGCCTGCGGCTGCGGCACCGTCTCGGCATTGATGATGGCCGCGCAATTGTTGCCCGGCACCCGCACCAGCGTCGGCTGGAACTGAACAACCGGGTCGGACGGCAGCGCCGCCGCTGGACCGACCACCCCGACGACCGCGGCGACGGCGGCTGCGGCAGCCACCCCGACCCGAACCGAAACCCGTTGACTTTGCGTTCTTTTCAGATTCATACCCGAATATGGCCACCGGACCGAAACTCGTTAACCACCGCAACGGTTTCCCGGCGGCAACCGGCGAGGAGATCTGGATCACAGAGATCTCTCAGGAGTACGGCAGACCGGCCTCACGGTCGCCGAGTAGCGTCCGCCGCGAACCATCGACAGGAGTGTGACAAGTGAGCGGACGAAACGGATTCCTGCTGCTCGGCGGGATCGCGTCGGTAGGGGCGGGCGCTGTGCACTTCATGGCGGCGGGGATGCATACCGAGCACGCGACTTTGGCGCGGCTGATGGTGGTGCTCGCCGCGGTGCAGTGTGCGACCGGGGTGGCGGTGTTGCTGAGCGAGCGCAAGGTTGTCGTGGCGTCGATGCTCGCGGTGAACGGTTCCGCGGCCGCGGTGTGGGCGTTCACGCGGTTCGCGGATGTGCCGTTCATCGCCGGGTTGACCGCGGAGTCACCGCAGGTGGCCGACACCGTGTGTGCCGCTTTGGGTGCGCTGGCCGTTGTCGCCGCCGGTGTCGGGCTGCTGCGGCCCACCGCGACCTTGCCCCCGATGCGCTCGGGGATCGCGGCGGCGGCAGTGGGTGTGCTCGCGCTGGCGGCGATGCTCAACGGCGTCGGACACGTCCACAGCCACGGCGAAACCGGCGAGCACGCGCACGCCGCGGGCGACGATCACGCGCACGGCGCGGGGGACGACGCGAACTGGCCTCGCCCCTATGATCCGACCGCGCCGATCGACCTGTCCGGTGTCTCCGGCGTGAGCACCGACCAGCAGGCCCGCGCCACCAACCTGATCCGCAGCACCCTCGACGGCCTGCCCGCGTTCGCCGATGTGAATACCGTTGGCGCGTTGGGCTTCCGCTCGATCGGCGACTCGGCGACCGGGTACGAGCACTACATCAACACCGGCTACATCCGTGACGACAACTTCCTCGACGCCACCCACCCGGAGTCGCTGGTCTACCGAGTCGACGGCACGAACCGCACACTCGTCTCGGCCATGTACATCGCCAACGGCAAGAAGATCGACGACCCGACCCTCGTGGACTTCGGCGGGTCGCTGATGCAGTGGCACGTCCACGACAACCTCTGCTGGAAGGCAGGCGACAACGGCCCGCAGGTCGCCGGCGTCACCGATGAACAAGGCAACTGCCCGCCCAACTCGATCAACCCCGGTGCGGGCAATCCGATGGTGCACGTATGGATCGCCCCGCACGAGTGCGGCCCGTTCGCGGCGCTCGAGGGCCATGGGGCGGGCCAGGCCTCCGCGGGCGGGCGCCGAACAGACACCTGCGGCAGCCACGACCATGGCGGCGGTCACAAGTAGGCAGCAACACTGTCAACAACCATCCCCGGCCGTGCCGCAAGGTTGAATGCTTGCACACTGCCGTGGGCGCGAGCTCGACTTCGCTGGAGGTACGAATCAGCCGGGCTGAACTCAGCGACGCAGAGCGTCGATCGTGGTCTTCGGAGAAGTGTTGAAGCGGGACAGGATTCCGAGTTCCAGTTCGCTCCCGACATTGATCAGTCGTTCGAACAGGGTGTGTTCGGGCGCCATCCGCACACCCGCACCGATCATCGCGCGCCCGAACGTGGCGCCGCGCACTCGCGCATTTTCGACTCCGCCAGGTCGGGGTCGGCGGGTACCTGCCAGGAGACGATGTCGAATCCCGCTGCCCATAGGGCGGATTCGCCTGCCTCGATGCATGCGGCCAGCGCGTCTTCGTCGGCCAACGCACACCGACGCCCCCGATCCTGGTCTGGCCCGAAGCCGCTACCTCGAGCCACGTCGCCCCTTGCCGCGCCCGATCCACAGTTGGAGGCGGGCGGTACACTTCCCGCTTCGACGCCGATATCGCAATAATCGGCCGATCGGACGAAGGCGGGGGCGATGAGTTTGAAGGTGGACCCGGATGCGCTCCGGGCATGGGCTGGCTGGTTGGACGGCCTATCTGACGATGTCGAGGCATTGCAGAACACCGCGACAATGACCAACACGGCGTCGTTCGGCGCAGTGGGAGTATTCCCCGGCACCGACATCGGTGCCGCTTTGACCAGCGCCCAAACCGCCGTCAAGGGCGCGCTGGGTACCTTCGCTACCCGACCGGCCGAGATGGCCACCATCGCCAGGGGCGCCGGTGACAACTATGAGATAACCGATGTACAGTTCGCCGCCGGTCTGCAGGCGATGGGCGGGGTGTCATGACCGAAGCCGCGCTGCGGATCTCGCAAGTCGAAGCGTGGGACGGCGGTGTCTTCGATGCCGGAACCTCGTCGCTCGGAGTCGTCGTCGCCAAGTTCGACGGTCTTTTGGCGTCGATGCTGATCGAACAGGACGATCTCGCTGAATCTTGGAACGGTGCGGGAGCAGACGCTGCTGCTAGCCGAGTGGTCAGCGACAAGACGGCGGGAAGTCATATCTCGGCAAAGATCGACGCTGTCAAGATCGTACTCAGCACGGGCAAGTCCGAGCTACAAGCTGCCAAAGACTTCGTTCTGACCAAACGCAACAACTTCGTCGAGTGGGGATTCGAAATCGACGACCGCGGGATTGTGTCGGCAAACGCGAAGATCAGGGAGTTGCGAAAGACCGGCATGGAGAATGGGGCGTCGATCACCGCCGGCCTGGAACTGATGGCCGAGGCGGGACGCTACAGCCTGGAGCTACTCGGGGCATTGCAACACGCAAAAGGCGTTGCGACCTCGGTCCAGACCAGACTGCAGACCGCGACGACTGAGCTCAACACCCTGGTCGCCACCGAAGCGCCGTCGAAAGCGATGCGCGACCTCGGAATCGGACGCCCGTCAACGGACGCGACTCCGGGATCATTGATTCCCTCCCCGGTGGAGGCCGCCCAGGCGCTGAGTGAGGGCAAGGAAGTGCGGGTGATGATGCCCGATGGATCCACACGCATCATCACCCCGAACGCGGATGGCACCTTGACTGTTGCGCAATCGGTGATCGGACCGGACGGGGCGACCACAATCACTGCCAGTACGAATGGCGGTCCGTCGACCACGACGGTGATGACACCTCGTGCGGACGGATCGGGGATCATCGACACAACAGTCACGAACGCGAGCGGAACCACCCAGCGGAGCCGCACCATCCCAACGGGCACGGGGCGAAACGAAACCTATGCGATCAACCCTGACGGGTCGGTGGGCACCAAGCTTTCGGAGTCCTACCGCGCTGACGGCGGAATCGTGACTGACACACACAGGGACGGCGTCATCGACCGGCAGTGGAAGGGCCCCGACGGTTTCACGGCCAACGAGCGATATGCGGTCGGTCCCGACGGCCAGCAAGTATTGATAGGAACATCCAATTCAGCGCAGATGACATCGGTTCTGCAGCCGGACGGTACCATCCAAACCACCTACCCCGACGGTCGGTCGGCGCTCACACGAGAACTTGCCGATGGCAAGGTAGTCACAGAGTTCTCCGACAAGTCGGTCCTTGCCTACGATCCGAAGGCCGCCGTCCCCGGCGTCGCCCAACAAAGCCCATGGGACGTGGTGAAGGCTTGGAGTGGCGGGCATGGAACGGGATTTGTCGACTCGACCACCGGAACAGTTGAAACCCATCCGTGGGCATCAGGTGCGGGTGTTGCAGCTGCGGGAGGTGGTGAGGCAGTCAGCCAAGTCGGCAAGACGATGGCTGGTGAGGCGGCGGGGCTGGCGGGCAATGCCGCTGCAAAACAGATCATCGCCAATAGCATGCTCGATGCTGGTACCCCCGGCGCTGGTCGTGCCGCGATCGAGGCGCTCGACGCCTCGGCCGACGCTACGGGAAAGGCAGGTGCGGCGAGTGCCGCCGGAACCGCCGCGAAGGTGCTCGGCTGGCCCGCCACAATTGGCATCAACTCATACATCAACTATGACGACTGGCAGAACGGAAAACCGGCCGACGAAGCGATCGCGAACGCCACTGGCGGCACGCTGGGTGGAATGGGTGGCGCGGCGGCAGGCGCTTGGCTAGGTGCACAGTTTTGCTCACCGGCGGTTCTGACCGGGGTCGGGGCCTGGGTTCCTCTTGCCTGCGGCGCAGGAGGCGCTGCACTCGGTGGGTTCTTCGGAGGATCCGCTGGTGCATACGTTGCTGAACAGCCTTTCAAGTAGAAAGAATCTACGATGTCAGTGCACTCGAGAATATTGACAATAGTCCCGACCAAAGGCCCCAGGGTTCCGCTTCCTGCGTGGCAAACAGTTTGGGGAAAACCGCGTCCGGCAATCCAAACAATTGCGGCGACTACGTTTTTCGCGATCGGGGCCTTGGTATTCATACCCTACAGTATCGAAGCTGCGAAATCCGGGAACTCAGCTCGGACAATTTTCGGGCTGCTGGCAATTCTCGTAGGCTTGACATTCGTGGCAGCTGGCGCGCCGCATTTGCGAGCTCGACGAAAGCGAATTCCGCGCAACTTGCTTATCAAAGGACCCGACCGCAACGTTCTCGGACTTCAGTTCCGCTTGGTTCGATACTGGCGAGTAACTCTTGTGCTATGGCTGACAGTCGGACTAGCGTTCACGCTCACACGGGCGACCCTGTCGCTCGAACAGCTCCTGACCGGCAGCGGCGATCGGGTAGCTTTCAACGTGCTTGCCATCACGTTATCAGTCGCAGCCGCAGGACTGCTTGCGTTTCTTTTAATTTTGCTTACAATTAGAACTAGCGAAAACAGCATAACGATTAGCAGAGACGGGGTCCTGCGCAGGATGGGGAATGTTACCCTAACGATCCACTGGGGCAGTATCGATCGAATCGAGCCTCGGGTAGTGAACAATGTAAATTCCGTATGCCTGACTCCGCTCCCGCATGAGGAATTCATATTTGATGCATGTAAAGGCAAAGACGCGCGACCGAGTCGCAATAAGGGCGTTGAGGAGATAGTTCTTCCGGCGACATCATTTGGCGTCGATCCTGCCCTACTGCTTTGCATCCTTACCTATTACAAGGAAAATCCCGGGGATCGTCACGAGCTGGATTCCGAAGGCGTACTCGATCGAATAAAGAGCGGGAGGCTCGTCCGCCCAGGACGAGGCTGACAATTCTCACCAAGAGGAATACTGGGTGAGCGTCGACTATATCGTGCGGCTCGAGCAGGGCCGCGGCCCAAAACAACTCAACCAAGCTCTCGGCGCCCTGACCAGGGCGTTGCGCCTCAACGATGTCGACCGCGACTTCGTCTATCGGCTGGCCGCCGCCGAACCGCCACAGGCAGGCCGGATCTCGATGCTCATCCGCCCCATTGTGATGCGTCTGTTCGACCGTCTCGCCGATCTGCCCGTGATGGTCCTGTTCGCGAAATTTGACATCTTGGCCTGGAAACTCTGTCCGCGGCCCTGTTCGGCGACTCCTCCGCGACCCCCATCGCCACGGCTCTCGACCCGCTCCGGGTAACCGGCCTGGAAACCTTCGACCCCCACTGAGCCTACCGACCCGAAATCCACTGGGCGCCGTACCGCGGTCACGACTACGGTGCCTGCATGCACACCACGACCCTGTGGCGCCCGACCGGCCCCGAAGAGCTGGCCCTGGTGGCCGAATCCGGTTGGCGCACCTGGCCACCGCGCCTGCCCGACCAGCCGATCTTCTACCCGGTCCTCAACGAGGCCTACGCGATCCTCATCGCAAGGGACTGGAACGTGCCGGCCTCCGGCGCGGGCTACGTCACCCGTTTCGAGGTCGATACGACCTACCTCGACCGCTACGACGTGCAACAAGCCGGTGGCCGCGACATCCTCGAATATTGGATCCCCGCGGAGGATCTCGACGAATTCAACCGCAATATCGTCGGCGGTATCGAGGTCGTCCGCCGTTTCCCCGACGACGCGCCCCTGCCCGGCAGGAGTTGAATCTCCCGCGTCGACAGCGGCGCGCAGGGCGGGTCCGACTGAGACCTTCGGGGGTCAGAGGGCTCGGGCCGTCACCATCGCCGTACGAATCGATGCGAGCGCGGCCCGCGGGTCGTCGGCCCAGAACGCGACGGTGCCGACCGTGAAGTCGCCGTGGGGGGTGTGGAAGGTGCGCGGTTCGGTCAGGTCGACGCGAATATTGGTCGAACTGCCGACGATCACAGCGAGCGTTGTCTCGCCGGGGCCGGTGAGCTGCAGCGACTTTGCGCCGTCGTAGGCGCGCAGATCGGTGCGTACGGCGCGGATGTCGGCGACGGGGAGGTCGAGGGCGACCCGGCGCAGGGAGCGGATCCGGAGGAGTTCGTCGGTGAGCACGTGGGGATACATGTGGTGCGCGGCCAGCATGCCTGCCATCCACAACAGTCCCCAGACGCCGAGGATCAGGGCGACGAGCTGGACCGGCGGCCACGGGATGATCAGGTGGACAGCCGGGATCTCCACGGCACTGACCACCAGGAACGCCCAGAAGAACGCCGAGACCGCACCGGCGTATCGAATCGGCGTACCGGCCGCGATGTCGGGCCTGCGGGCGAGGGCGCGCGCGAGGCTCACCCAGATGTCGATTTCGAGGCGGACGAAACGTCGTGCGAGCTGGGTGATCGGGCGCATGGACCCTCCTTTTCAATACACTTGCATTGTAAAGAGCGAGAAGGTGGCAATACAAGTGCATTGTGAAAAGATGGACCAATGCCGAAGCGGGTGGATCACAGTTCTCGACGCGCGACGATCAGTGACGCGGTGATGCGACTGCTCGCCCGAGACGGGCTGGAGTCGATCAGCCTGCGCCACGTCGCCACCGAGGCAGGCGTGTCCGCCGGTCAGGTGCAGCACTACTTCCCCAGCAAGGAGGCGATGATGGAGTTCGCGACCACCACCATCGCCGAACGGATCACCGAACGGATCGCCGCGGCGGGCCCCGACCCCGACCTGCGCCACATCCTCACAGCCCTGCTGCCCACCGATGCCGAATCGGCCGCCGACGCGCGCATCCTGATCGGCTACCTGGCCTTCGCCTCGGTCCGCCCCCGGGTGGCGGAAACCCTGGCAGCCAACGGCCTTGGCTTCCGCGACCACCTGGCCGCCATGATCGCCCACCATCCCGACCCCGACTCGGCCGCCGACATGCTTCTCGCCCTTCTCGACGGCCTCGCCCTGCACGTCACCATCGGCCAACTCTCGCCCGACAAGGCCCGAGCGCTGCTGACCTCGGCCATCGATGACGTGCAGGGCCACCGCACTCGGTGACACGGCGTTCCTGCGCCCCGGTTTTCGGGGCTACCGGTCGGTCGGTTCAGAAGGGATCATTGCTGTTGCCCGTTCTGCGGCAATACTTTTCGAACAATGGGAGACAGCGTGTCGATCGGGAAACTTGTCATGGCCGGGATGGCGATCGTGGCGCTGGGAGCTGTGGCGCCCGCTACGGCGATGGCCGCGCCGACAGCAGCCGCGCCGGTCGCCGAGACCGGTAGCGCCGATGCGACCAGCGGCAGCGGGACGTTGGTGATGCTCATCGAGGAACTGTTCAAGCCGTGCCCGTTCAGCAGCACGGTGTGCCCGGCTACCGACAACTGAGCGCCCCGGCGCATCGCCCCGGCGTGACCTACGCCGGGGCCGAAAGTGGTCCTCGACGGATGTGCTGCGTCGAGGACCACTCCGCTAGACGGACGCGGATTCGCTCCGGCCCTCGCGTACGCGACGTTCGGCGACCGAGGCCGCGGTTTCGGCCATCACCAGTTCGGCGTTGATCTGCGCGCCCGCCATGGCACCGGCCGCGGCGGCGGCGCCCACCTGGGCGGACGGGTCGGTGGCGTTGCCCGCGATCCAGACACCGGGGACCGAGGTGCGGCCTACGGGGTCGGCGGGGATGTGGTCGCCCGCGCCGGAGGGGTGCGGTTGCGGAACCAAACCCAGACCGGCGAGGAAGGTGGCGCGGGTGTTCATCCGAGGGGCCACCACCAGGGCGTCGCGTTCGACGACGGTGCCGTCGGAGAGCCGAACGCCCGTCAGGCGGTCGGCGCCGAGTACCTCCACGACCTCGCCGTCGACGATCCGAATACCGCGTGCCATCAGCTTTTCCGCGTCTTCGTCGCTCACCGGGGCCACCGTATGGGAGAGGAAGACGATGTCGTCGCTGAGCTGGCTGAACAGCAGCGCCTGATGCACCGACATCGGACTGCTCGCCAACACGGCGATGCGCTGATCGCGCACTTCCCAGCCGTGGCAGTACGGGCAGTGCAGCACGTCGTGACCCCAGTGTTCGCGTAGGCCACTGACTTCGGGGAGCTCGTCGGCGAGGCCGGTGGCGACGAGGACGCGCCGGGCCCGCACGGTCCGCTCGTCGGCGAGGGTCACCACGAAGCCCTCGATGTCGGTGGTCCCCGACGGATCGGCGTCACGGTCGACCGTGACGACCTGACCCGAGACCACATGTCCGCCGTACCCACGCACTTCGGCCCGCCCGCGCTCGAGCAGCTCCAACGGCGACATTCCCTCGCGCCCCAATAGTCCGTGCACCCCCTCGGCAGGTGCGTTGCGCGGAGACCCCGCGTCGATCACCGCTACCGAGCGCCGTGAACGCGCCAGCATCAGCGCCGCGTTCAGCCCAGCGGCTCCGCCACCGAGCACCACCACGTCGTAAGAATCATCCAGCTGTGTCATCTCGACCTCCTTCGAGAATCCACATTGCATCCCCGCACCGAAGACTGGCAACCTTCTTTGCCGACATGGCAAACTGAATGCCATGGACGACCTCGATCAAACCCTCGACTCGGTCGGCCCTCGGCTGCGCGTCCTGCGCAAACAGCGCCAGACCACCCTCGCCGACCTGTCCCAGGAAACCGGCATCTCGGTGAGCACCCTGTCCCGGCTGGAATCCGGCGACCGCAAACCCACCCTCGAACTACTGCTGCCCCTGGCCAAGGCGCACGGCGTCACCCTCGACGAACTCGTCGACGCCCCGCCCACCGGCGACCCGCGGATCCACCTGCGCCCGGTCACCCGCCACGGCATGACCATGCTCCCGCTCACCAAACGCGCGGGCGGCATCCAGGCGTTCAAGATGATCATCGCCCCGGGCGCCCGCGATCGGCCACAGACGCCGCAGGTGCACGAGGGTTACGAGTGGCTCTACGTGCTCAACGGTCGCCTGCGCCTGATTCTCGGCGACAACGACCTGATCATGAACCCCGGCGAGGCCGCCGAATTCGACACCCACGTCCCGCACTGGTTCGGTGCCGCCGACGAGCAATCTGTCGAATTCATCAGCCTGTTCGGCAAGCAGGGCGAGCGCGCGCATCTGCGCGCCCGCCCGAAGGGCTCGGCCTGACAACCTGCTCAGCCGAGCGTGAAGCTCGCGCGTCCCGAGATCCCCGGTTCGCAACACGCCGCACTGTCCGTTGACAGCGAGCTCAACCCTGCAGCGCCGTGATCAACGCCGGACTCAACGCCAGCGCGGGCAACGACTCGACCAGCAGGTCGACCAGCGCCTCGCGACTGATCGGCTTGTCGATCATCCAGGTGAGGATGGTCTCTTCGACGAAGGCGATCCAGCCGCGAATGGCCAGGGTGAGCCGGGCCAGGTCGGGATCCTCGGGCGGCAGCGGCAGTTCGCTGACGATGAGATCGGCGATGGCACCACGGGTTTCGTTGACATAGTCGGCCATGTCGGGGGTGACACTGGCGGGCCCGCGCAGCACGGAGCGATAGGACGCGGAATGCTCGGTGGCGTAGTCGACGAACCGTTCGATCGAGTCGCGCAGCATGTCGAACAGCGACAGTTCACGGTTGGGCATGATCGCGGTGAAGAAGTCGGTGCTCACGTGCCGAGCGATCGCCTCGTGGAATTCCTGCTTGGAGGCGAAGTAGTGGAACAGCAGGCCGCGCGAGATGCCCGCCTGCTTGGCGATGTCGTCGACCGAGACGTCCTCGAGCGACCGGTCGGCCAGCATCTCGGCGCCGAGGGTGATCAGCTGTAGCCGCCGCTCCTCGGGGCCGAGCCGGACACGCTTCGTCTCTCCCGTACTCCTGGTACTCACAAGTGACATCCTAGCCACTACTGAATCTGGTTCAATAGCTATTGACTGCGCCTCAATAAGACCGTATTCTGCATTACATGAGTCGCAAGGTTACAGACAAAGTTGTCGAACCCCGAGCAGGTGTCCGCCACGTCAAGACGATCATCGTCGGCAGCGGGTTCGCCGGGCTCGGTCTGGCCATTCGCCTGCGTCAGCAGGGTCGCGAGGATTTCCTCGTGCTCGAGCGTGGCAGCGAAGTCGGCGGCACCTGGCGCGACAACACCTACCCCGGTGCTGCCTGCGACGTGCCCTCGCACCTGTACTCGTATTCGTTCGCGCCGAACCCGGACTGGACCCGCTCGTTCTCCAAGCAGGGCGAGATCCAGGCCTACATCAAGGGTGTCGCCGAGCGCTACGACGTGCTCGACCGGCACGTCTTCGACTGCGATGTGCAGGCCATCCGCTGGAACGACGTGGACGCGCGGTGGGAGATCAGCTCCACCCAGGGCGAGTTCACCGCCGACACCGTGGTCTCCGCGGTCGGCGCGCTGTGCGAGCCCGCGCTGCCCGACATCAAGGGCATCAACGACTTCGAGGGCGAGATCTTCCACTCCGCCCGCTGGAACCACGACGCCGACCTCACCGGCAAGCGCGTCGCGGTGATCGGCACCGGCGCCTCCTCGATCCAGATCGTGCCCGCCATCGCGAGCAAGGTCGCCACGCTCGACGTCTACCAGCGCACCGCGCCGTGGCTGCTGCCGCGCATGGACCGCCCGTACCTGCTGCCCGAGCGCCTGGCGTTCAAGCACATCCCCGCGGTGCAGCGGCTCTCGCGCGCGGCCATCTACGCCGCCCGCGAGACCCAGGTCGTCGGCCTGACCCGCTTCCCCGTGCTGATGAAGGCCTTCGAGGCCCTCTCGCGCGCCAAGCTGCAGATCGAGATCCGCGATCCCGAACTGCGCAAGAAGGTCACCCCGAACTACCGGATCGGCTGCAAGCGCATGCTGATCTCCAACGAGTACTACCCCGCGCTGGATCGCGACAATGTCGACGTGATCACCGACGGCATCGCCGAGGTGAAGCCGGGTTCGATCGTCACCGCCGACGGCACCGAGCGCGACATCGACGCGCTGATCGTGGCCACCGGCTTCCACGTCACCGACTCACCGACCTACAACGCCATGGTCGGGCGCGACGGGCGCACGCTGGCCGAGGTGTTCGACGAGATCGGCCAGCAGGCCTACAAGGGCTCGGCCATCGCCAACTTCCCCAACATGTTCTTCCTGGTCGGCCCGAACGTGGGCCTGGGCCACACCTCGATGGTCTACATGATCGAATCGCAGATCAACTACGTCAGCGATGCGCTGGCGACCATCGACAAGCAGGGCCTGCGCACGGTCGAGGTGCGCGAAGACGCGCAGCATGCCTACAACGCCGACCTGCAGGACAAGTTGGGCAAGACCGTCTGGAACACTGGCGGCTGCGCCAGCTGGTATCTGGACAAGCACGGCAACAACACCACGTTGTGGCCGGACTTCACCTTCGAATTCCGTAGGCTGACAAGGCATTTCGATGCCGATGCCTACACTACGACAACCGCAGACGCCGATCTGAAAGTGGTGGCAGCTCAGTGAGCAAAGATGCTTACTTCACGAACAAGGTATGCGTGATCACCGGCGCGGGCTCCGGTATCGGCCGAGCGCTGGCCGAGAACCTGGCCGCGCGGGGCGCCAAGCTCGCACTCTCCGACATCGACGCCGAGGGCCTGGCCCAGACCGTCGCCTCCTGCGAGAAGCTGGGCGCGCAGGTCAAGTCCGACCGGCTCAATGTGGCCGAGCGTGAGTCGTTCCTGCTCTACGCCGATCAGGTGAAGGCGCACTTCGGTGTCGTGCACCAGATCTACAACAACGCGGGCATCGCCTACCACGGTGACGTGATCAAGACCGAGTTCAAAGACATCGAACGCATCATGGATGTGGACTTCTGGGGTGTCGTCAACGGCACCAAGGCGTTCCTGCCGATGTTGATCGAGTCCGGCGACGGCCACGTCGTCAATGTGTCCAGCCTCTTCGGCCTGGTCACCGTGCCCGGCCAGGCGGCCTACAACTCGGCCAAGTTCGCGGTGCGCGGCTTCACCGAGGCCCTGTACCAGGAGATGCGGGTCGCCAAGGCGCCCGTCAAGGTCACCTGTGTGCACCCCGGCGGCATCAAGACCGCCGTCGCCCGCAACGCCACCTACGCCGAGGGCATGGACGGCGCCAACACCGCCTCACTGTTCGACAAGTACCTCGCGATTCACAGCCCGGAGATGGCCGCGCAGACCATCACCGAGGGTGTGCGCAAGGGCCACGCCCGCGTGCTGATCGGCTGGGAGGCCAAGGTGCTCGACGTGAGCGTGCGATTCCTCGCCTCCGGCTACAACCGGATCTCGGCCGTGGTCAACGGCCGCTTCATGCCTCACTGACACCCTCGAGATCCAGGAAACTCCATGCGCGAGTTCAAGATTCCGCTACCGATCGCCCGCACTCTGCTCGACCCGGTGTTCCGGGTGACGTTGAACGCGCGGCTACCGGTGGTGGTGCAGCGCGTTCTGCTCGACGCGGTCTCCCGGTTGCAGCTGATGCCCGACGGCGCCGTCGTGCAGCACCTGCAGCTGGGTGGCCGGCCCGCCGAACGAGTGATCGCCGAAACCGCCATTCCGGGTTCGCGTACCCGGGCGGTCCCACCCGAGCGTGCCGCGGGCGCGATCCTGTACCTGCACGGCGGGGGTTACGTGGTCGGCTCGATCGCCACGCACCGTTCGCTGGTGGCCAGGCTCGCGCGCGAGACCTCGTGCGCGGTGTACTCCCTGGACTACCGGCTGGCACCGGAGCACCCGTTCCCGGCCGGTCTCGACGACGCCGAGGCGGCGTTTTTGGACCTGGTCGGCAATGTCGGCTACCGACCCGATCAGATCTGCCTGGCCGGTGATTCGGCGGGCGGCGGCCTGTCGATGGCCCTGGCCCAGCGCCTGATCGAACGGCATCAGATGACGCCCGCCGCACTGGGCCTCATCGCACCGTGGGTCGACCCCACCGAGGTGCCGAGCAAGGACCGCGACCTGGTGATCAACCGGGCGTGGTCACAGGCGTGCGCCGCCTACTACCTCGGCGACGCCGCAGCGACCGAAGTGGGTTACGCCCCGCTCTCGGGCGACCTGATCGGCCTGCCACCCACCTATGTGCAGGTCGATGTGAGCGAACTCCTGCACGACCAGTGTTGCAAGCTCGTCTCAGCCTTGCGTGGAGCGGGCGTGCACGTGCGCTTCACCGAAACCCGCGGCCTCTGGCACGTCGCGCAACTGCAAGCCGCGCTGGTCACCGAGGCGGCGACGGCACTCAGCGAACTCGCGGAATTCCTGCGAGAAGCAATTCAGCCGGTATCGATCAACGATTTACGATAAGGCCTGGTGACGGGCAATTCGGGCGGCGATATCGCGACCCGCTCGAACGTGTCGTAGATTACTGGCGAGTAGAACCCACTGGAAGGGCACAGATGCGAGAGTTCGAAGTTCCGGCTTCCTACACCATCCCGGACGATGCGAACAATTCCGACAACGTCTTCCGCTTCGGCGAAGAGACGCCGAATACGGTGTTGTTCAACGTCCCGAACGGCAGCGGCGGCTGGAATGACGTCACGGCAGCACAGTTCGCGAAGGCCGTCACCGGCGTGGCCAAAGGGCTGATCGCCTCCGGCATCGAACTGGGCGACCGCGTCGCGATCATGGCGGCCACCCGCTACGAGTGGTCGCTGCTCGACTTCGCGATCTGGGCCGCCGGCGGCGTGACCGTCGCGATCTACGACAGCTCGGCCGCCGAGCAGGCCAAGTGGATCCTGCAGGATTCCGAGACCAAGCTGCTGGTCGTCGAGAACGACAAGCACCGTGCCACGATCGAGGAGATCGAGGCCGGTTCGCTGCCCGCGCTGGCCGAGACCCTGCAGATCGACGGCGGCGCCATCGACACGCTCACCGAGCGCGGCGCCGAACTGGACGATTCGGTCGTGCACGAGCGTCGCAAGCAGGTCGGCGCGGCCTCGCCCGCCACCCTGATCTACACCTCGGGCACCACCGGCCGCCCCAAGGGCGTGCAGCTGACCCACGCCAACCTCTACGCGGAATCGCGTTCGGGCGGCATCGAGCTCAGCGCTTTCGTCTCCGAGGGCCAGAAGACCCTGCTGTTCCTGCCGCTGGCGCACGTGTTCGCCCGCGCGGTGGCGCTGATCGCCTTCGATTCCAAGGTGATCATCCGCCACAGCTCGGACTGGACCACGCTGGTCGAGCAGTTCGGTGACTTCAAGCCGGACTTCATCCTCTCGGTGCCTCGGGTGTTCGAGAAGGTGTTCAACTCCGCCAAGCAGAAGGCGCACGACGGCGGCAAGGGCAAGATCTTCGACGCCGCGGCCGAGACCGCTATCGCCTACAGCACGGCGCTCGAGACCAAGGGCGGCCCCGACCTGCTGCTCAAGCTCAAGCACTTCGTGTTCGACAAGCTGGTCTACAGCAAGCTGCGTGCCGCCCTCGGTGGGCAGTGCCTGGCCGCGGTCTCCGGTGGCGGGCCGCTGGGCGCGCGCCTGGGTCACTTCTTCCGTGGCGCCGGCGTGACGATCTACGAGGGCTACGGCCTGACCGAGACCACCGCCGCGTTCACCGTCAACACCGCGCAGTTCATCCGGGTCGGCTCGGTGGGTCGTCCGATCCAGGGCCACGCGGCCAAGATCGCCGAGGACGGCGAACTGCTGCTCAAGGGCTCGGTCGTGTTCGACGGCTACTGGGGCAACGCCGAGGCCACCGAGGAATCCTTCGTCGACGGCTGGTTCAAGACCGGCGACCTGGGTGCCATCGACGCCGACGGCTTCGTCACCATCACCGGCCGCAAGAAGGAAATCCTGGTCACCGCGGGCGGCAAGAACGTCTCCCCCGCGATCCTCGAGGACTCCCTGCGCGCACACCCGCTGATCAGCCAGGTCATGGTCGTCGGTGACGGCCAGCCCTTCATCGGCGCGCTGGTCACCCTCGACCCGGAAGCCCTGCCGGGCTGGAAGGATCGCAACGGCGTCGCCGCCGACACCGCGATCGAGACCCTGATCGAGAACCCGACGCTCGTCGCCGAGGTGCAGGCCGCGATCGACGAGACCAACAGCAAGGTCTCCAAGGCCGAGGCGATCAAGAAGATCCGCATCCTCCCGGTCGACTGGACCCAGGAGGGTGGCGAGCTCACCCCGAAGATGTCGCTCAAGCGCGCCGTCGTCATGAAGCAGTACGCGGGTGAAGTAGACAAGATCTACTCCTGATCCTCGCTGTTCGAAAGGCCGGTTGCGCATCCGCAACCGGCCTTTCGCCTGTTCAGGGTGCCAGGCGCGCGAGGAAGTCCGCGATCAGCGGGGCGATCTCGGCCAAGTGGGTTTCGAGAGCGAAGTGGCCGGTGTCGAACAGGTGCAGCTGCGCGGCCGGCAGATCGGCCAGGTAGGCGTGGGCGCCGGGCGCCGGGAAGAACGGGTCGTCGGCTCCCCAGACGATCAGGGTCGGCGGGGTGTGCTCGCGCAGCCAGCGCTGCCAGGCCGGGTAGGCCTCGACATTGGACTTGTAGTCGAAGGCCAGCGACAGCTGGGCTTGTTCGCGGCCCGGCAGGTCGAGGAAGTGCTTGTCCAGCGTCCAGCTGTCGGGCGAGAGCACAGCGGGATCGGGCACGCCGTGTTCGTATTGACCGCGAGTCCCCGCCAGGGTGAACAGGCCACGGATCGTGTCCTGCGCGTTCTCCTGATCCGGGCGCAGCGCGATGAACTCCCTCGCACCGTCGGAGAGTCCGGCCTCGTAGGCGTTGCCGTTCTGCACGACCAAGCCGGCGATCCGGTCCGGCATGCGGTGGGCGAGCCGGAAGCCCACGGGCGCACCGAAGTCGAACAGGTACATCGCGAACCGGTGGAGGCCGATTCGCGCGACGAAGGCGGCGATCGTGTCGGCGAGCCGATCGAAGGTGTAGTCGAAATCATCTGGCGCACTGGTATATCCGAACCCGGGATAGTCGGGGGCGATGAGCCGATAGCGCTCGCCCAGCGTGTGCATCAGGGTGCGGAACTGATGCGAGGCCGTCGGAAACCCGTGCAGCAGAAGTAGAACCGGAGCGTCGGGAACGCTCGGCACGGATTGCCGATAGAAGATCTCTACCCCGTCGATGTCGACGGTGCGGTGTTCGATGCGGGGCACTGCACTCATTTCACATGCTTTCATCCGTAGTTGATGCATTAGTCATACCGCGCAGCCGCTAATGCGTCAACGGGAAGATGTACCATTAGATGGTGACCGCACCGACTCCGATGATCGGCGAACCGCTCGCCGTGGACCTGGTCAACACCCGCCCGCTCGGCGCGGATCTACTCGCCAGCCCCGCGCAGCTCGCGGACTGGCTGACCGCGCAGGCCGCACGGGAACCCGACCTGGCCGTCGCGACCCCCACTTCCGCCGACCTGCTCGCGATCCACGCCGTCCGCGACCACACCGCGGCTGCCCTCGACGCCGTGCGCGACGGTCGGCGACCACCGGAATCCGCTGTGCGCGGGCTCATCGCGGCCCAGATGGCCGCGCCCGCGATTCTGCGCCCGACCTGGACCGGTACCGCCATGGCGACCGACCGTCACCGCACCGGATCGGCCGGGGTCAGGGCCGCTGCCGCCCTCGCCGAAGCCGCCGCCGTGCTGCTCGCGGATCCCGCGATGGGCAAACTCCGCCGATGCGCCGCCGACGACTGCGTGCTGCTGTTCGTCGCCACCCACCCGCGTCGCCAATGGTGCTCTCCGGCCCGCTGCGGCAACCGGGCCAGGGTCGCCCGGTACTACCAGCGCCACAAGGAACAGGCTTGAGACCGCGCAAGGCCGGTCGCGCCTCCGCGACCGGCCTTGCGCAGCGTGCGATCAGAGTCGTTGCACCACGAATTGTGCCGCGGTGACAGTCATTCCGTTGACGCCGTAGAGGGTGTGCAGGGCATTGGGTTGAGCGAGGGGGGATCCGTCGCAGATGTTGTCCGCGGCGACACACAGGTCGATGGTCTTGTCCCTGTAGGGCGCGCCGATCGACACCGCGGGCGCGTCGGCATCGCGCATGAAACGATCCGACGGCTTGCCGAACAGCGCGACCGCCGCGACATGCTCGGCCACCTCGGGCGCCATCGGTTCGGGCAGGTACATCTCGTACTCCGGCGGCACACCCTCGGGCACGTCGACACCGGTCGCGAACCCGGCCAGCGCCGCACCCTGCGAGTATCCGCCGAGCACGATCCGGGAGCCGGGGCAGTTCGCCGCGAGGTACTCGACCCGCCGCTGCGCGTCGCTGATCCCCTGCACGACGGTGTGCGCGAAGGCGAGTCGGTCGGCGAAGTTGCTGCTGGCCGGGTAGTCGACGCCGTAGGTGCCGATCGAACGTCCGCCCGCGTTCGCGCGTAGCGCTTCGACGAAGGAAATGCCGGTCAGGCCGAGTTCGCCACCGGGTTCGGCGGTGCCGCGAGCGAACACCACCTCGATGTCGGAACAGGGCGCGGCGGTGGCGGAGTGGGTGGGCGATACCAGGGGAATCGCGGCTGCCAAGAAGACTGCAGACACGAATCGCGAGAAGGAACGTGCTGTCATGCCGCGCAGACTACCGACCGCGACCGTTCGCCGATGCTTCGCCTCGCCTCGGCGCGCCGCTCGCGCCGCCGGTCAGGCCACGCTCAACTGCCTCGATCGTAGGACCAGCAGACCCGCGACGGCGATCGCGAGATCGGCCGCGATCTCGAACAGTGCTGCGAACCAAGAGAATCCGGTGACGCCGGCGGCCGCCGGGGCGTTGATGAAGCTGTCGCTGAGTGGGCCGAACCAGTCCGGGAGCAGATGCACGATCGTGAAACCCACCGCGCTCGCGAAGCCGATGAACACCGCGGCCCGTGGCGCCGCCGAATGGCGCCGCACCACCAGGAACACCGTGAACAGCGCGAACAGGATTTGCAGGGTGCCGAGGGCGTTCACCAGCGGCGAGGTGACGTCCATGCCGCGGCGTAGATGGTCGGCGCCGTGAACCAGGAGTGCGACGGCGAAGACCGCCGTCGCGGCGCGCAGTGTCGAATCCGGTGCTGTCTCGGTCATCGGTCTCTCCTGCCGAGCGGGGTCATTTCTACTACACAGTGTAGTTTTCGATGGCGGTGCGTGGGGCGGGTTCGGCTGTCACAAATCGGTCACCAGGGCGATTCCGGCGCGACGTAGGCTCGGGCCATGGCGTTGTTGCGGGCGATGGCCGGGATCGTGGCCGGGGCACTGGTACTCGGTGTGGCGGAGTTGGTCGCGGTGTTCAGCGGGGCCGGGAGCGCGCCCGCGTATGCGCTCGGCGCGACCGTTGTCGACCACACGCCCGACGGGGTCAGGGAGTGGGCGATCTCGACCTTCGGCACCAACGACAAGGCCGTGCTGTTCGTGTGCATGGGGATCGTCGCCGTCGTCGTCGCGGGCGTCGCCGGGGTGCTGGAGCGGGCAGGCAGACCGATCGGGTCGGTCGCGTTCGCGGTGTTAGGCGTGATCGCCGCTGTCATCGGCGCCGGGCGGGTCGGCGGATTCTCCGGTGCGCTGCCCGCGCTGATCGGTACCGCCGCTGGAATTCTCGTGTTGCGAGGGCTGACCGGGCGAATCGACGACGCCTCCGCGTCGCCGCGATCGGCGCCGGACACCGCGGTGCCACCACAGAAGACCGAGGCGACGATCGCCGGAGCCGGGCGGCGGCGGGTGCTCGGCGGTATCGCGGCGACCGGGGTGCTCGCGCTCGGAGCCGGGCTCGCGGGTCGGCTCCTCGGCGGTGCTCGCCGTGATGTGACAGCCGAGCGCGCGACCGTCGAACTGCCCCGGGCGGCGACGCCGCTACCGCCGCTACCGCCGGACGCCGATCTGCGGGTGCCCGGACTCACCTCCTACATCACCCCCAACAGCGACTTCTACCGCATCGACACCGCGCTGATCGTTCCACAGGTGTCCACAGACTCCTGGTCGCTGCGGATCCACGGCATGGTCGAACAGGAAATCACCCTCACCTGGGACGATCTGCTGCGCCGAGCCCCGGTCGAGAGCCTGGTGACCCTGGCCTGCGTGTCCAACCCGATCAATGGCGACCTCATCGGCAACGCCCGCTGGCTCGGCTACCGGCTCGACGAACTCCTCGCCGCGGCCCGCCCGCTCCCGGACGCCGACATGGTGCTGTCCCACAGCGAGGACGGCTGGACCGCGGGCACTCCCCTGTCGGTACTCACCGACGGCCGCGACGCCCTGCTCGCCATCGGCATGAACGGCGAGCCCCTGCCGATCCAGCACGGCTATCCCGCCCGCCTCGTCGTCCCGGGTCTCTACGGCTACGTCTCCGCCACCAAATGGGTCACCGAACTCGAGGTCACCCGCTTCGACAAGGCCACCGCCTACTGGACTCGCCGGGGTTGGTCGGCGCAGGGCCCGATCAAGACCGGCACCCGCATCGACACTCCCCGCGGTCGCGGCCGAATCCCGCAGGGCCGCACCGTGATCGCTGGGGTCGCGTGGGCTCAACATCGCGGCGTCACCGGGGTCGAAGTGCAGATCGACGACGGCGACTGGCGCCCGGCCCGGCTGTCCACCGAGGTCACCGTCGACACGTGGCGCCAGTGGACCTACGACTGGGAGGCCACTCCCGGCCAGCACACCCTGCGCGCCCGCACCACCGATACCACCGGCGCGCCGCAAACCGCCGTCGAACAGGACGTGATCCCCGACGGCGCCACCGGCTACCCCACCCTCACCGTCCAGGTGAGCTGACCGAACAGCCCGCGTGATCAGGTCGACGCGTCGACGGTCTCCCGGGCGGCGGCCTTGCCTGCCGACTTCGCGTGGCCGACGAACAGCGCGGAGGCGATGACGCCGATCACCAGGATCGCGGCGGGCAGGATCATCGACTGGGCCAGCGAGGTGCTGAATTCGTCGAGGATCTGGGGCGGGAGGGGCCCGGTGGCAGCGCCTTCGCCGACGGGACCGCCGCCGCCGAGGCCGTTGGCGGTCAGTCGGGCGGCGATCAGGGCACTGATCGCGGCGCTGCCGAGAACCGAGCCGACCTGGCGGGTGGTGTTGTACACACCGGCGCCCGCGCCGGCCTGGGCGACCGGCAGATTGTGGGTGGCGGTCGTGGCGAGCGGGGCCCAGATGCAGGCGTTGGCCAGGCCCGCGACCGCGGCGGCGAGCAGGAACCAGATGATCGGCGAGTCCGGGCTCATCAACACGCCGAAGGAAGCCACCGAGCCTGCGAACAGCACGAAACCGATGGTCGGCAGCAGCCGGGGCGGCAACCGGTCCGAGACCTTGCCGATGAACGGCGCGGCCAAGCCGGTGATGATCGCCATCGGAGCGAAGACCAGCGCCGACATGGTCGGCGACATCTCCCGCACGGCCTGCAGATAGAAATACGACGGCACCATCATCGAGGTGACCGCGGCGCCCATGGCGGCGATCGCCAGATTCGACAGCGCGAAGTTGCGGTCCCGGAACAGGCTCAGCGGCACCAGCGGCTCGCCCCTGTTGCGCGCCTGGTTGATCACGAACACCACCAGCATCACCACACCGAAGCCGATCAGCAGCCAGATCCGCAACGACCAGTCCTGCGAATTGCCCTCCTGGATACCGAAGACCAGCGCGAGCATGCCGATTCCGCTGAGCACGACACCGACGATGTCGAATTTGTGGTCGTTGGTCGGCAGCGCGGGCACCAGCCACACGGCCAGCCCGAACGCGACGACGCCGACCGGCACGTTGACGAAGAAGATCCACTCCCAGCCGAGATTGTCGACCAGCACCCCACCGAGGATGGGGCCGATCAGCGTCGCCAGCCCGGCGACCCCGCCCCACAGGCCCATCGCGGCGCCGCGCTTGTCCGGCGCGAAGGTTCGGGTGATCACGGCCATCGTCTGCGGCGTCATCAGCGCGGCGCCGATGCCCTGGGCCGCGCGGGCGGCGATCAGCATGCCGATGCTGCCGGACAGACCGCACCACAGCGAGGCGGCGGTGAAGATGGCGAGGCCGATCAGGTAGATGTTCTTCGGCCCGAATTTGTCGCCGAGACGGCCGGTGACCAGCAGCGGCACCGCATAGGTGAGCAGGTAGGCGCTGGTGACCCAGATGACATTGGAGATATCGGTGCTGAGCTCGGTCATGATGGCCGGATTGGCGACCGCGACGATCGTCATGTCCAGCAGGATCATGAAGAACCCGACCACCAGCGCGAACAGCGCCAGCCACGGATTGCGTTGGGTGGTCATCGAATTCGTTCCAATCTCGGGAGTCGGATTCAGCTTCGGGCAGCCCAGCGGAGCCCGGGCGCGACGTCGAGACGATCCCCACTCGACCCATCGTTGGTCTGCTCGTCGGTGACGCGTTCGCCGGTGTCGGGGTCGAACTGCTCCCACGGCACGGCACCGCTGCCGAGTTCGGCGGCGAAGTTCTCGATCCACGCGAGTTCGGCGTGGAGGGTGGCGCGCATGTATTCCAGGACGACGTAACAACGCCGCGGGACCGCACGGCTGCGCGTCCAGTCCAGCAGCGCATCCATGTCGGCCCGCGACCGGCTCAGGTACTCCACGCGCTCGTCGAGCAACGCGAGGACCTGCTCCCTCGGAAGGGTGTGCGCTTCGGCCAACGCCACCCGGAAGATCGGATATTCCTGCACCGGCATCCGCAACAACTCGGCGATCCGGCCCCGCAGCGCCGCACGCCCGGAATCGGTGATCCGATAGGTGGTCCGCTCGGGCCGATTCCCGGCCCGACCGACGCCCTCCGCCGCCACCATCTCGTCGTCGGCCAGCCGGGCCACCACGTGATACAGCGACCCCGGCCGCACCTTGACCAGCAGATCCCCCCGCCGAGCGATCAGCAGTTGATACATCTCGTACGGATGCATGGCCCGCTCGTCGAGCAATGCGAGCACCGCGATAGCCAACGGCGTCATCACATTCCGACCGGGCTGCCCCACCGCGCCACCTCCCACCGGCTTCATGGTCCACACCAAATATTCCAGATGGAATATACGGAGCGGGGCAACCCCTGACAAGGGAGCGGGAATGCGCTGTTCGGCGTTCGTCCGAGGTGGGATCGGCGCTCGCGCTGGTAGACAGGTGGGATGGGGCGCGCGTGGCAAGACGGTTTCTGGCGACTGTTGCAGGGGCGGGGGGTCGCCGAGGAGGCCCGGCGTCGCGATGCCGTCGTCGCCACCGCCCGCGAGCACGAAACGCGGGTCAGCGCGCTCACCGACAGCGAACTCGCGGCGGTGGTCGCCGAGGCGGACGAAGCCGAGTTCCTGGCGGTGGCGCGCGAGGCTTCGGTTCGCGCGCTCGGCATGCGCCCGTTCGATGTGCAGTTGCTCGGCGCGTCCTGGATGTCGAGCGGACAGGTCGTGGAGATGGCGACCGGGGAGGGGAAGACCCTGGCCGCGGCGATCGCGGCGGCGAGGTATGTCCGTGGCGGGCAACGGGTGCACGTGGCCTCGGTGAACGACCATCTCGCACAACGTGACGCGGAGTGGATGGCGCCGCTGTACCGACTGCTCGGGGTGAGCGTCGGCTGGATCGTGAGCTCGTCCACCGCGACGCAACGGCGCGCGGCCTACGCCGCCGATGTCACCTACGCCGCGATCAGCGAATTCGGATTCGACGTCCTGCGCGACCGCACCGCCACCACCGTGGCCGAGCTCGTCGCAGCGGAACCGATGGTGTTGCTGGTCGACGAGGCCGATTCGGTGCTGATCGACGAAGCGCTGGTGCCCTTGGTGCTGGCAGGTCAGGCGGGGGCCGAGAGTTCCGATCAGCACATGGCGGCCGTGGTGCGATCGCTGCTGCCGGAGCAGCACTATCGCACCGATCAGCAACGTCGCAATGTCGAGTTGACCCCGGCCGGAGCCGTTGTCGTGGAGTCGGCACTCGGTGGGATCGATCTGTACTCGGCCGAGCATGTGGCCACGATGCTGCCCGCGGTGAATGTGGCCCTGCACGCGCAGGCGCTGCTGCATCGCGATGTCGACTACCTGGTGCGCGACGGCAAGGTCGGCTTGATCAACCAGTCCCGCGGCCGCGTCGCGCAGCGGCAACGCTGGCCGGACGGCCTACAGGCGGCGGTGGAGGCGAAGGAAGCCATCGAAGTCAGTTCCGGCGGTGAGATTCTGGACAGCCTCACCGTCCAATCGCTGGTCGGACGTTATCAGCGGCTCTGCGGCATGAGCGGCACCGCGGTGGCGGCCGGGGAGCAGCTACGCACGTTCTACGACCTGCGGGTGACCGTCATCCCGCCGAACAAGCCGTGTCGGCGCATCGACGAGCCGGACCTGATCTACCCCACCCAGGCCGAGAAGAACGCGGCCGTCGTCGAGCGGATCGCCCAGGTGCACGCCACCGGACGACCGGTTCTCGTCGGTACCCCCGCCGTGGCGGACTCCGAGCGACTGGCCGACGAACTGGCCGCGCTCGGCGTGCCCTGCGTGGTTCTCAACGCCAAGAACGATGCCGAGGAAGCGGCGATCGTCGCCGAGGCCGGGGTTTTCGGGGCGGTGACGGTGTCGACGCAAATGGCCGGACGTGGCACCGATATCCGACTCGGTGGCACCGACGGCGTCGACCACGATCGGATCGCCGAACTCGGCGGGCTCTTCGTGATCGGGACCGCCCGACACACCAGCAGGCGACTCGATGATCAACTCCGCGGCCGGGCGGGCCGACAGGGCGATCCGGGGAGTTCGGTGTTCTTCGTCAGCCTCGACGACGATCTGGTCCGGCGCCACGCACCGCGCACGGATCAGGATCCCGAGTATCGAGTGCGCCACGCCCAGCGGGTCGCCGAGGGCGCCGATCTGGAAATCCACGCCAACACCTGGCATTACCACCAGCTCACCGCACAGCATCGCAAGATCCTGGGTGAGCGGCGCGAGGAATTGCTGCGGACCGATCGCGCCGCCCGAGACCTCGCCGAGAGTTGCCCGGACCGCTGGGCCGAGGTGGCGGCGACGGTCGACGAACCCACGCTGATCGAGGCAACCCGGCAGATCGCGCTCTTTCACCTGGACCGGTGCTGGGCCGAACATCTGGCCATGCTCGCCGAACTCCGGGAAGGCATCCATCTGTGGGCGCTTGCCCGGGAGCGACCACTCACCCAATTCCATCGGGCCGCCATCGCCGCTTTCCGAGACATCGAAGCAGCCATCACCGAGCGCACGGAGCAGACATTTCACAGCATCACCATCACTGCCGTCGGCGCGGACCTCGACGCCGCGGGTCTGCGGCGGCCGACGTCGACGTGGACGTATCTGGTTCACGAGCAACCGTTCGGCGGCCAGAGCGAGCTCCGTCAGCTCTACGGAATGTAGGCGCCACCGCCGACCCGCGCTACAGGCTGTGCGCGTCCAGCCATGATCTGGCCACGTCGGCGGGGCGGGTGCCGCTGTCGACCCGGCGGATCGACTCGACCAGTTCCTCGGTGGTCAGTTCGCCCGCTACGTAATTGAGCTTCTTCAACTGCTGACGGTTGAAAATGCCGGTGCGGTAGAGGGCGAGAACGTTCTGGGCGCGGATCGTGTAGTCGGGGTCGGGCAGGGCGTCGCGGGGGCGCAGGTCGGTGCCATCGGCCGCGTCGGTGACCGAAAGACCCTGCGGTAGTGCGGCATTGACAGCCGCGGCGACTTCGCCCGGTGTGCGCGCGGGAGAGGACGGGTGCCAACGGTCCAGCAGTGCGCCGTTGCGGGCCGCAAGGACCGAGATTCGGCCCGCGTCGAGATCGACCAGCGGGGCGGTCAATCCGGTCACCACTGTCGTCTCGGTGCCCGTGCGGGCCAGCGCCTGGGAGTAGATCTCGGCGAGCAGCACCGATTCGGTGGAGGAATCCGCGCCCACCGCGACCGCCGGACGCGCATCGTCGCCGGCGCAGGAAATGGTGGTGAAGGCGCAGGTGGCGGCCAGGATCGCGGCGGCGGTTCTGCGCACGGCGACCGAGTGCATCCGGCGACACCAACTTTCGGTATTTGCCGTCAACCCGCGCAATTCGGCCCGACGGCGGGCAGTATGAACTACCAGAATGTACCTGTGGCCCTCGGGTCGCACGAACAGCGCACTGCCCGCCTTTGCCGGAAGGACACCAGTGAAAACCGCCTTCGCCTCCTCATCGCCAGGACAACGTCGACCGGCACGCCGCCTCGCAGTGCGGGCGGGCCGGGTACTGGTCGCCGCGGTGGCGCTGGCCGCCGCCATGATCGTCTCCGCGTGCGGCAACACCGATCCGCTCGCCGCCAAGGGCGATTGCACGAGCGACGCGTTGATCGTCGGGTCCGCCAACTTCCCCGAGTCCGAGACCGTCGCCAACATCTACACCGAGGTGTTGCGGATCAACGGCTTCAACGTGGACACCAAGTTCGACATCGGCTCGCGCGAGGCCTATATCCCCGCGCTGCGCCAGTGCGCGATCTCGCTGATCCCGGAATACACCGGCAACCTGCTGCAATACCTCGACAAAGACGCCACCGCCACCGCCGCGCCCGAGGTGAACGCCGCGCTCACCGAGGCCCTCGGCGAGGATCTGGCCATCGCGACGCCTGCCCCCGGCCAGGATTCCGACGCGGTGGTCGTCACCCGCGCGACGGCCGACAAGTGGGGTCTGAAGTCCATCGAAGATCTCGCACCGCACTCGGCCGAGGTGAAATTCGGCGGGATGGCCGAGTTCGCGCAGCGCCCGGGTGGCCTGCCGGGCTTGAAGAAGACCTACGGCCTCGATATCAGCGAGGCCAACTTCGTGCCGATCGCCGACGGTGGCGGTCCGGCGACGGTGCGCGCGCTGGTCGAAGGCCAGGTGAACGCGGCCGACATCTTCACCACCTCGCAGGCGATCGCGGAGAACGACCTGGTCGTACTCGCCGATCCGAAGAACAACTTCGCGGCGCAGAACGTGGTGCCGCTGTTCAATGCCGCGAAGAAGACCGACAAGGCCGTCGCCGTGCTCGACGCGGTCTCGGCCAAACTGACCACCAGCGAACTGATCTCGCTGAACACGGCGGTGTCGGGTGAGAGCAAGATCGAACCGAAGGCCGCCGCGCTGGCCTGGATCACCGCGAAAGGGCTGAACACCCCCATCGGTTAATCGGCAGGAGCCCCGTTGTCCGACATCATCTTTCGCGGCATCGACAAGACCTATCCGAACGGCACCCACGCGGTGCGCGATCTGAACCTACACATCGACTCGGGCTCGTTCACCGTCTTCGTCGGACCGTCCGGCTGCGGCAAGACCACCTCGATGCGCATGATCAACAGGATGGTCGACCCCACCGCGGGCACCATCACCATCGACGGACGCGATATCGACACGGTCGATCCGGTGAAGTTGCGCCTCGGGATCGGCTATGTGATCCAGAGCGGTGGGCTGCTGCCCAACCGCAAGGTGATCGACAATGTGGCGACCGTGCCGATATTGCTCGGGCAATCACGCAAGGCCGCCCGCGCGGCCGCGCTGGACGTCATGGACCGGGTGGGGTTGGATCGCGGCCTGGCCGAGCGGTATCCGGCGCAACTGTCCGGCGGCCAGCAGCAACGCGTCGGTGTGGCGCGGGCACTGGCCGCGGACCCGCCGGTGCTGTTGATGGACGAGCCGTTCAGCGCGGTCGACCCGGTGGTGCGGGCGGAACTGCAGTCGGAGATGCAGCGGCTGCAAGCGGAGCTGAACAAGACGATCGTGTTCGTCACCCACGATATCGACGAGGCGATCATCCTCGGTGACAAGATCGCGGTGTTCGGGCGCGGCGGGGTGTTGCAGCAGTACGACACCCCGGAACACGTATTGGCCCAGCCCGCAACGGATTTCGTCGCGGGTTTCGTCGGCCGCGATCGTGGCTATCGGGGACTGTCGTTCCGCAGCGCCGACGCTGTCGCGCTGGCGCCGATTCGCACGATCGAACCGGCTGATATCGCCGGATTGCGGCTCACCCAGGGCGAATGGGCACTCGTGGTCGACGCGCTCGGCAAGCCGGGCGGCTGGATCGACGTGACCGGTGTGGAGCGAGTACGCGCCGGAAAACCCCTGGACTCCAGCGTTTCCGCCGGTGGTTCACTGTTCATGCCGGACGGCGACCTCCGTCAGGCGCTGGACGCGGCGATCTCCTCACCCTCGGGTGTCGGCGTCGCCGTCGACGAGACGGGAGCGGTGCGCGGCGGACTGCTCGCCACCGACGTGCTGACTCAACTCGCCGAACAGCGGGCAACCGAAGACTCCGAACGCAATCAGGAGTTCTTCACCCAGGGCACGTCGTGAGATATCTGATCGACAATTTCGCCGACATCATGGCGATCACCCGCACGCACCTGATGCTCGCGCTGGTTCCCCTGCTGCTCGGTCTGGTGATCGCGGTGCCGATCGGCGCGCTGGCGCGCGGAAACCGGTGGGCCAGAAGGGTCACCACCACGGTGTCGAGTGTGGCCTACACCATTCCCTCGCTCGCGCTGTTCGTGATCATCCCGCCGCTGATCGGCATCTCGATGATCGACCCGCTCAATGTGATCATCGCGCTCACCGTCTACTCGACCGCGCTACTGCTGATCGCGGTGCCGACGGCACTGGACACGGTGCCCGCCGACGTGATCGATGCCGCCGACGCGATCGGCTTCGGGCGGTTCCGCCGCACTGTCACGGTCGATATGCCGTTGGCGCTGCCGGTTTTCACCGCGTCGTTGCGCGTGGTGGTGGTCACCAATATCGCGATGGTGTCGGTGGGTGCGCTGATCGGAGTCGGCGGACTCGGCAAGCTGTTCACACAGGGTTATCAGCGTGACTACCCCGACCAGATCGTCGCGGGCATCATCGTCACCCTGGTACTTGCGCTGATCTTCGATCGGCTGGTGTTGCTGCTCGGCACCCTCGCCACCCCGTGGACCCGCGCCGATCCGAGGGTGAAAGGGGCACGATCGTGAACCTTTTCCTCGACGCCTGGAACTATCTGAGCGACGGCGCGAACTGGGGCGGGCCCACCGGCATCGAACATCGCCTGCTGCAACACCTCTGGTACAGCTTTCTGACGGTGGCGTTGTCGGCGGTGATCGCCGTGCCGCTCGGGTTGATCGTCGGGCACACGCGCCGCGGCAGCGCGGTGATGGTCGGCTTCGCCAACGCGATGCGAGCGCTGCCGACGCTGGGACTGCTCACGTTTCTGGTACTCGGACTCGGACTCGGGCTGATCCCGCCACTGCTGGCCCTGATCACCGTCGGCATCCCGCCACTGCTGGCCGGAGCCTACGCGGGGATCGCGAATGTGCCCGCCGATGTGGTCGACGCGTCGCGGGCGATGGGGATGACGGAGCGCCAGATCCTGTTCCGGGTCGAGGTGCCCAACGCGATGCCGGTGCTGCTCGGCGGATTGCGCGGTGCCACCTTGCAGGTCGTCGCGACGGCGACCATCGCGGCCTACGTCAACCTCGGCGGTCTGGGCCGATACATCTTCGACGGACTCGGGCTCTACCGCTACGACCTGGTACTGGTCGGCGCGCTGCTGGTGGCGCTGCTCGCCCTCGCGCTCGACGGGATTCTGGCGGTCGCGGTGTGGGCGAGCGTGCCGGGCACCGGTCGGCTCGCGCGCACCGCGGCCGACCCCACCCGCATCTCAGTCGTCACCGAGTAGCGCCCGCAGGTGCGGGTCGTCGGCCAGCACCTGCTGCATCCTGGCGCGTTCCCTGGCGCGCTGGGCGTTGGCGTGAATCCACTCCTGCGCCGCCTGCACCATCACCACATTCACCGAAACGCCCGCTGCCGCCGCGTCGGCCGCGAGCTGCTCGGCGACATCATCGGGAAGCTGCACGGTGATGGTGGTCATCGTTCGATGATCCCAGACAACGACACAGCGCCCCCGTTCCGGTGGGAACGAGGGCGCTGTGTGAGCAGAAACTAGGCGACGCCCTCGGCGCGCGCGGCTTCGGCGACGGCCTCGGCCACCGCCGGAGCGACGCGCGGATCGAGCGGGCTCGGGATGATCTTGTCGACAGCGAGCTCGCCGGCGACGACACCGAAGATGGCGTTCGCGGCGGCGACCTTCATGCCCTCGGTGATCCGGCGGGCACCGGCGTCGAGCGCACCCTTGAACACGCCGGGGAAGGCGAGCACATTGTTGATCTGGTTCGGGAAGTCGCTGCGGCCCGTCGCCACGATCGCCACGTACTTGGCGGCCACGTCGGGGTGGATCTCCGGGTCCGGGTTGGACATGGCGAACACGATCGCCTCCGGCGCCATCGAGGCGATGAGCTCTTCGGGGATCGTGCCCGCGGACAGGCCGAGGAACACATCGGCGCCGGCGAGCGCGTCGGCCGGACCACCGGTCAGGCCACGCGGGTTGGAGCGGGCGGCCAGGTCGGCCTTCACCCCGTTGAGACCGTCGCGACCGGCGCTGACGATGCCCTTGGAGTCGAGCACGACCACGTCGGGCACACCGGCGGCGAGCAGGATGTTCGCGCAGGCCACACCGGCCGCGCCGGCGCCGGAGACGACGACCTTGAGCGCGGACATGTCACGGCCCTGCACCGCGGCCGCACCCTTGAGCGCGGCCAGCACCACGATGGCGGTGCCGTGCTGGTCGTCGTGCATGACCGGGCAGTCGAGCGCCTCGATGACGCGGCGTTCGATCTCGAAGCAGCGCGGGGCGGAGATGTCCTCGAGGTTCACCGCGCCGAAGCTCGGACGCAGGTGGATCAGCGTCTGCACGATCTCGTCGGGGTCGGTGGTGTCGAGCACCAGCGGGATCGAGTTCAGGCCCGCGAACTTCTTGAACAGCGCGGCCTTGCCCTCCATCACGGGCAGCGAGGCACGGGGGCCGATGTCGCCGAGGCCGAGCACGGCGGTGCCGTCGCTGACCACGACCACGAGACGGTCGGTCCAGGTGTAGCGCTTGGTGAGCGCGGGGTCCTCGGCGATCGCCCGGCTGACCTGGGCGACACCGGGGGTGTAGGCGATGGACAGATCGCGCTGGGTCTCGAGGGGGGCGCTCAGCTCGACCGACAGCTTGCCGCCGAGGTGGCCCGCGAAGATCTCGTCGTTGGTGATGGCAGCTAGGCTCGCTGCGTCATCGGCCTTGGGCGCCGCGGTGGCATTCGGTGCGTCAGTCACAGGTGACACGATTTCACTCCTGCTCGAGTCGGGCTCAACCGGGGGACGGTTACCGCCGGGTAAATCGGAACTACGGATTTCTGGGATACGGGTTTCTACGACGCTGGATCGCTACCACGCTCATCGAATGCGCGACCGCACGCGTTTCGCGGTGGCAACCGGTACACGTGGCGCGGCACTGATCCGCCGAGCGGAACCGGACGGGTACGTCCGGGCGAGCAAAACGGGTCGACCAACGCTGCGACGGTGCGTCGCACGGCGGAAGGTCACCGATGTCCCCGAACCCGGCGGTGGCAAGGGAAGGGAATCCGCAACATTCTGCCAGCACGGTGCGTCGATTGCCAAACCGCATCATGGGTCGAGCGTAGTCGCGGCGAATTGCCGTGGCGTAAGCGAAAACTCGCAGCGCAGCGGGAACATCCGGTGAACTTTCACACCGTGGCGGGGGTGGCCGCGGTGAGCTCGCCGCCGAGAGGCCGCGGTCCTTCCTCGCGGCGCACCCACACCTCGTCGAGCCCGCCACAGCGCAACCGGACCAGCCAGTCCGAACGCGCGGCGGGATGGTCGATGCGCCGGTGGATGCCGCGGCTCTCGGTGCGCACCAGCGCGCTGTAGCCCGCCCACCGGGCGACGGCCAGCAAGGCCGCGGCCTGGCGGGCCCGCAACCCGCCGAGGCCGAGGCCGCCGAGGTCGAACTCCGCGCCGGGCCACATGGCGTCCAGCTCGGCGATGCTGTCGCCGAGGCTGCCCGCGCTGCGCCGGTAGCTGCGGCGCAACGGCAACGTGTGTTCCTGCACCAGTCCCACCACCGAGCGCGGGTCGATGTGGGCATGGGGGCCGAGGCCCGCGCCGGGTACGAGCCGTGCGCTGCTCGCCCGCTCGTTGGCGAGCGCGAACGCGGCGGCTCCCCGGCCCGCCCAACTCCCCGAGGCAAGGGCCCACGCACCGTTGAGGCCGCCGCCTGCGCCCGCCGCCCCGGTGACCACCTGCCTGCCGGTCACATCGCCCGCACCGAACAGCCCGCGGATCGTCGTCGAGCAATCCGGGCCCGCCAACGCCAGCCCACCCGCGCCGCGAATGGTTCCCTCCAGCACGGCCCGCACCGGGACCCGCCCCGCGGCATCGACCGCGCCGTGCCTGCTCAGCCAGTGCCGAACCGTGTCGGGCACTTCGTGCAGGGCGGCGAAGACCTGCCGACCGTCGGCGATGGCGGTGAGCGCCGCGCGATAGCGGTCGGGCAGTTCGGCGCCCGCTTCGTCGTAGAGGGCCGCGAAATGCACCGATAGACCGGGCGCGACCGCCGGATGCGGGCGCACTCGCGACAGCACCGGTGCCAGCCCATAAGCGCTGGAGAACTCCATCCCGCACAGTTCGGCACCCGCCTCGGCCGCCATCAGCAGTCCTTCGCCGGTGCTCACCTCGGTGCCCGCACCGCCGGACAGGAAGGCGCAGCCACCGGTGGCGACCACGACCGCACCGGCCCTGACGGTCCAGGGTCGAAACTTGTTGTGACGCTGGATCCCCGCCGCCCCGACAACCGTGCCCGCCGGGTCGACGAGCAGTTGCATCGCCGGATGGTGATCGAGGATGCGCACCCCCGCCTCCAGCGCGCCACGGCGCAGTCGGCGCAGGTAGCTGGCGCCGTCGAAGTGCACGTGCGCCGGGTCGCCACTCGGGTCGGGCACGCGGTGCCGGGTACCCGACCAGGTCTGCAACCGCCGGTGGGTCTCCTCGATCACGCGGTGCAGCCAGGCCCGGTCACCGAGACCGCCACCGGCCGCGAATGCCTTCTCGACCGCCTCGGCGCGGCCGGGACCTGGCGGGATATCCCAGAGCACGGTGGTGCCGTACACGGTGGGGCCGCTGGAACCGCAGCGACTCTTGTCGACCAGCACCACCCGCGCGCCCGTCGCCGCGGCCGAGAGGGCGGCCCAGAGCCCGGCGGGTCCGCCTCCGAGGATCACAACGTCGGTTTCGATGCTGGTCACAAAGAGAAATATTCGGGCACAGTTCACCCGTCCGCAACCATTACGCGGGGGTCAACCCCACCATTGTGTCCAAAGCAGTACACCGGCCGTGACCAAGACCGCTGTGGAGCCGGCCAGCGCCGCCATCCCACGGCGTCGATCGGCGAAGACCTGCGCCACGACCACCACCACCGCGGCCACGACATGCCAGGTCAGCGAGACAGCGCCCGGCCCGGGAAAGTCGCGACGCGCGCCGATCACCGCCGCGCCGACGACCACGCACAACAGAACGAGCACCCCGCCCGCGACGACGCCGCTGACCGTGCGCGCCGCCGTCACGGGGCGATCACCGGTGTTCCGCTCGCCTTGTCGATGAGGGCCTCGTATTGGTCGGGGTCGGTGGCACACGCGCCGATCTCGATGGTCTTGTTGCTGCCGTGATAGTCCGACGAGCCGGTGCGAACCAGGCCCAGCTCGCGCGAGAGTTCGGTCAGCACAAGGCGATCGGCGTCACTGTGATCCGGGTGGTCGATCTCGAGCCCGCCGAGGCCCACCCCGGCCAGCGCCCTGATCTCGTCGAGCGCCAACAGCCTGCCCCGCTTGCGCGCGCGGGCATGGGCGATCACGCTGACCCCGCCCGCGTCGGCGATCAACCGCACGGCCCTGGCCAGCGGGGTATCGGCCTTCTCGGCGTAGTACGGCCCGTGCGGAGCGAGCAGGTCGATGAACGCGGCGTTCACACTCTCGACCACCCCGGCCGCGACCAACACCTGCGCCAGATGCGGCCTGCCCACCGCCGGACCCGCGGTCGCCATCACGGCGTCGGGATCGATCGGCAGACCGTCGGCCGCCATCTTCTCGGCCATCGCCCGCACCCTGGCTACCCGCTCACCGCGCAACCGCTCGCGTTCCTCGGCGAAACCGCGGTCGGTGGGGTCGAACAGATAGGCCAGCAGGTGTACCGGCACCGGATACCCGTCCTCCCCCACGCCGGTACACGACATCTCCATGCCACGCACCAGCGTGAGCCCGGGCGGACGCGCCGCCTCGGCCTCGGCCCAGCCGCCGGTGGTGTCGTGGTCGGTGATCGCGACGACGTCGAGACCGGCCGCCGCGGCATGCCGCACCAGTTCGGCGGGGGTGTCGGTGCCGTCGGAGGCGGTGGAATGGGTATGCAGGTCGATGCGCACACTCTCAGTCTTACAGTGCGGTCTCGGCTCGCGTACGGTCGTCCGCCGAGTCGGGCGGTGGCCGTAGGATCGCGCTGGTGCCATCCCTACCGCCGATGCCCTCGTTTCGTGGACCGGGCCGGGCCGCGAATCCGCTGCCGCGGATCGCAGTTCCGACCGCGCGCGCCATCGTCGATTGCGGCGTCTACATCGACGGTGAACGCTCGCGCGGACATTTCACCCCGACCCAGGCGCTCGAGGCAGCGAGCAAGAGCGCATCCGGCTTCGTCTGGGTCGGCCTGCACGATCCCGACGAGACCCAGATGAACGAGATCGCCAGGATCTTCGACCTGCACACCCTCGCGGTGGAAGACGCTGTGCAGGGCCGACAACGGCCCAAGCTGGAGCGTTACGACGACACCCTGTTCCTGGTCATGCGCACCGTCAGCTATGTCGAGCACGATATCCATGCCATCAGCGAGATCGTCGAGACCGGCGACATCATGGTCTTCACCGGCCCACACTTCGCGATCACCGTTCGCCACGGCGACCACACGGGCCTCGCGGGCGTACGCCGGGAACTGGAGGGAAAACCCGACCAGTTGCGGCTCGGCCCGTGCGCGGTGCTGCACGCGGTCGCCGACCACGTGGTCGACTCCTACGTCGAGGTGTCCGAATCGGTGGAAGACGACATCGACGAGATGGAAGAGGCGGTGTTCACGCCGGCGTCGAAGGTCGGCATCGCATCGATCTATCAACTCAAACGCGAAGTCGTCGAACTGCGCCGGGCCGTCGGGCCGCTCGGGATACCGCTGCAGCAACTGGTACACAACCAGGGCCTGCCGCTACCCAAGGAGATCCGTCGCTATCTGCGCGACGTCGCCGATCACCACACCAGCGTCTCCGAGCACATCACCTACTTCGACGAGTCGCTCAACGCGCTGGTCAACGCGGCCCTGGCCAAGATCAGCGTCCAGCAGAACACCGACATGCGCAAGATCTCGGCCTACGCCGCGATGGCGGCCGTGCCGACGATGATCGCGGGCGTCTACGGCATGAACTTCGACTACATGTGGGAACTGCACCAGCCGTGGGCCTATCCCGCCGTGCTGGTGATCATGGCGACGCTGTGCGCGCTGTTGTTCCGCAGTTTCCGCCGCAACGAGTGGCTCTAGAGATTCACCGCACCGCGTTCGGGATCACGCACGTCGATACCGGCCTCGGCCCAGGCATCGCGGAGCGCTTGGGCGCCGCGCACCCGCACCCAGGCGGCCTCGGTCGCGGTCACCGGGGTCACGCTGAGGTAGCGCACCGGGTCGGCCGGGTCGGGCAGCGGGATGGCGGGAATGTCGCTGTCGCCCAGCACCACCGCGGTGAACTTCGCGTTGCGCCACAGCGGTTTTCCGAGGTCGAGCAGCGCGTCCGCTTGCAGCACAACACCTTCCACCGACGGGGAGGCGACGAGGACACCGAGGGATTTGGCCACCCCCACCTGCGGGTCGGCGCTCATCAACAGCGTCAGGATCAGTTCCGCGCGTGGTCCGCGCACCGGGTCGGCCAGCAGATCGGTCGGATCGCCCATCGGATGACGGGAACCGCCCAGTGTCGCGTAGTGGACCGCGCCGTCGCCGGGGATGCGCAGGATCTCCACCGGTTCCAGTCCGAGGAAGGTGAGCGAGGCCGAATCGACCTGGGCGCGTTCGACGTCGAAGTGATCCAGCACCGCGGCGCGGACCGTGTTCTCTACGTCCATCGCGCTACAGGGCCAATCGAGCGAGCATGTCGCGGGCTTGTTCGGCGGACTTCGGATCACACAGCACGTCGTAACGCCCCGCGACCAACTGCATGGTCGAGGCGAAATCGCGCTGGCCCTTGGTGGCCGCGTACGGGATGGAGGTGGTGATGACACCGAAGACGATGCCGCCGAGCAGACCGACCACGAGCGGTCCGAGCGCACCGCCGGTGGTGGTGAACAGGCTCAGCAGCAGACCGAGGAACAGGCCGAGCCACGCGCCCGACACCACGCCGCCGCCGATGACCTTGCCCCACGTGAGCCGGTAGAGCACCCGCTCGACCTGCATCAGATCGACGCCGACGATGGTCACGTCCTGCACCGGGAACTGCCCGTCGGCCAGATAGTCGACCGCGCGCTGCGCCTCCGCGTAGGTGGGATACGAGCCGACCGGCCAGCCCGACGGCGGCGTCGGCAACGCCTGCCGCCCGCGATTCGAGTTGCCCAAGGGATTCGTCATAGTCCTATTCTGCTATTCGTCGACCGACTGTGCCGCAGTGAAACGCGTCATCGCGGTTGCTCGGTCCTCGTCATTCCCGCAGCGCGGCCCTTGTCGGCGACGACTCGAGCCATTTTGGCGCTGGCCTCGTCGATCATCTCATCCCCCAACATGACAGCGCCACGCGCGCCGCCTGCCTCCGAGGTATGGAAGGCGTAGGCCTCCAAGATCAGTTCGGCGCGGTCGTAGTCGGCCTGACGTGGGCTGAAGATCTCGTTGGCGGCATCGATCTGGCCCGGGTGCAGCACCCACTTGCCGTCGAAACCCAGTGCGGCCGTTCGCCCCGCGGCGCGGCGGAACCCGTCCACATCGCGAATCTGCAGGTACGGCCCGTCGATCGCCTGCAGGCCGTGCGCGCGGGCGGCGAGCAGGATCGTCATCAGGATGTGGTGGTAGGCATCGCCGACGTCGTAGCCTTCGGGCTGCTCGCCGACCACCAGCGTGCGCATATTGATGCTGGCCATGAAATCGGCGGGCCCGAACACCAGCGCCTGCACGCGCGGGCTCGCGGTGGCGATGGCATCGATATTGCGCAGGCCCAGCGCGTTCTCCAGTTGCGGTTCGATGCCGATCCGCCCGACCTCGAGACCGCTCGCCTTCTCCACCTGGGTCAGCAACAGGTCCAGGGCTCGCACCTGCCCGGCATCGGTGACCTTGGGCAGCAGGATCGCGTCGAGCCAACTGCCCGCGCCCTCGACCACGCTGATCACATCGGCGAAGGTCCATTCGGTGGTCCAGTCGTTGACCCGCACCACCCGCAGCTGCGAACCCCAGCCCGGTTCGTTCAGCGCGGCGACGACATTGGCCCGCGCGGCGGCTTTGGCGCCGGGGGCGACCGCATCCTCCAGATCGAGGAACACCTCGTCCACCGGCAGAGATTTGGCCTTGGCGATCATCTTCGGGTTGCTTCCCGGCACCGCGAGTACCGACCGACGTGGCTTCATGAGGAGCGCCTCCTGGTTCGAACGGCCGTACCCGACCGATAGCCTGATGGTTATGGCAACCACCAGGGTGTACGTCGCCCGGCTCGCCGGCCTGACGGTGCTGGGTCCGGACGGGGAGTCTATCGGCAGGGTTCGCGATGTGGTCGTCGCCGTCCGCAACGGGCGCCAGCCGCCCCGCGTGCACGGGCTCGTCGTCGAATTGCTCACCCGGCGCAGGATTTTCGTGCCGATGCTGCGAGTCACCGCGATCGAACCTGGCATGGCCACACTCAACACCGGGACGGTGAGCCTACGGCGCTTCGCCCAGCGCCCGGGCGAATTGCTCGCTCTGGCACAGCTCGTCGATTCGCAGGTGCGCGTGCACGACCCGGATCTGCCCGATCTGGCCGACGTCGACGTCCTCGTCGCCGACCTGGGCATCGAGCAGACCAGAACACGGGATTGGATCGTCAGCCGGGTCGCGGTGCGGGGGCACCGGCGGATCGGGCGCAGGCGCTCGGTGCACGTCGTCGAGTGGTCGCAGGTCGACGGGCTCACCCCGGCCGAGGTGGACCGGCCGGGTCAGGATGTGACCACCCTGCTCACCCAGTTCGAGGGACTGCGCGCGGCCGACGTGGCGCACCGCTTGCGCGAACTGCCGGAGAAACGTCGTATCGAGGTGGCGATCGCCCTCGACGACGAACGCCTCGCCGACGTGGTGCAGGAACTGCCCGACGTCGACCAGGTCGACCTGCTCGGTCATCTCGAGGTGCGCCGCGCCGCCGACGTGCTGGAGGCGATGGACCCCGACGACGCCGCCGACCTGCTGGGCGAGCTGCCCGAGAGCGAAGCCGAATCGCTGCTCGCCCTGATGGACCCCGAGGAATCCGAGCCCGTGCGCCGGTTGCTCACGCACTCCCCCGACACCGCGGGCGGCCTGATGACGCCGAAACCGATCGTGCTCGGTCCCGCGACGACCGTCGCCGAGGCGCTGGCCAGGGTCCGCGACCCCGACCTCACGCCCGCGCTGGCCTCGATGGCCTTCGTCGTGCGGCCGCCCACGGCGACGCCGACCGGCCGCTACCTGGGCTGTGTACACATTCAGCAGTTGCTGCGGGAACCGCCGGCGCACCTGGTCGGCGGGATGGTCGACAGTGACCTGGCGCCGCTGTCACCCGATCTGCCGCTCTCGGCGGTGACCCGCTATTTCGCCACCTACAACCTGGTGTGTGGGCCGGTGGTCGACGCGGAGAACCATTTGCTCGGCGCGGTGACCGTCGACGATGTCCTCGACCATCTGCTGCCCGAGGACTGGCGTGAGGAAGAACCACCGGCGCTCGGCCAGGTCGAAGCAAGCTTGGCGAACAGGAGTCCGGCGTGAGTGAGAAGAATCCGGCCAGGCAGCGGCTGGAAACCCCGGTCGGGTCGCGTCTGCGTTTCGACTGGGACTCGGATGCCGTCGCGCGCACCAGCGAGCGGGTGGCGCGGTTCCTCGGCACCGGCCGCTATCTGGCGATCCAGACGGTGATCGTGATCGTGTGGATCGCGCTCAACGTGTTCGTGGTGTGGCTGCGCTGGGACCCGTATCCGTTCATCCTGCTCAACCTGGCCTTCTCCACCCAGGCCGCCTACGCCGCACCGCTGATCCTGCTGGCGCAGAACCGCCAGGACAACAGGGACAAGGTCTCGCTGGAAGAGGACCGCACCAGGGCCGCGCAGACCAAGGCCGACACCGAGTTCCTCGCTCGCGAGCTCGCCTCGCTGCGCCTGGCGGTCGGCGAGGTCGCCACCCGCGACTATCTGCGCCGGGAATTGGAAGAGATCAAGGACGTACTCGACCGCATAGACACGGTCACCACACCCGACGGCGCGCCGAAGACGGACAAAAAGCGGAAAGCGGTACGCAAGAAAACCTCCGGTCAAACGCCCTCTTCCGCCCCGATTTCGCCTGGTGCTCCAGACGCATGACCGGAAATGCTCAACAACTTCCTGACCGGTAGGTAACCTGGATCACGTTGTTCCGGGCGGGCCGGATGGGGACTCTGCGGCGCCGCTGCTTTTCGACGAAAAGGGTGTGGCCGTGCGAATTTCTGCTCCGATAACGATGTCGGCCCTTGTAGTCGCAGGTCTTGTCGCCTCGGGTTCGGGGGTGCACACCAGCGACCCGAGCACCGCGCCGACCGCGCCGGAGGCCCTGCTGGCCGCCACGGCGAGCACCACCGAGGACGCGGCGGAAACCGATGCGTCCGAGATCGTCGGTCTTCTGCCGATCGCGCAGGAGGCGCCGCGCAGGTTGCGCGCACTCAACGCCAACACTGCCGCCCCCTTCGCGGGAACCGTGCCGCTACAGAGCATTTCGCTGCCCGCGGGCAGCGGGGCGCTCGGTATCCCGGAGATCGTGCTCGCCGCCTACCGCAATGCCGAGCTGGCCATGGAAACCGCGCAGCCGGGGTGCGGTCTCACCTGGAACCTCCTCGCCGGCATCGGCCGGATCGAATCCGGGCACGCCAGCAGCGGCCGCACCGACCCCGCGGGCACGACGACGACGCCGATCTTCGGGCCCGCGCTGGACGGCACGCTGCCCGGCAACGAGATCATCAAGGAAGCCGACGGCGGTTTCGTGCGCGCCCTCGGTCCCATGCAGTTCCTGCCGAGCACCTGGGTGCACTACGCCGCCGACGGCAACGGCGACGGCGCGTCGGACCCGCACAATGTCTTCGATGCCGCGCTGGCCGCGGGCAAGTACCTCTGTTCGGGTGGCATGAACCTGCGCGAGGCGGCCCAGGAACTGCGAGCGGTGCTGCGCTACAACAACTCCATGTCCTACGCGGCCAATGTGCTGAGCTGGTCGGCCGCCTATCGGACCGGCGGCGCACCGAGCCAGGTGCCCATCTCACCGGAGATCATCCCGCCGGGCAGCGCTCCGCTGGTGGCGCCCAATGTGCTGGCCGCCTCGACCAACACGCCGTCCGCCACGGCACCGCCGTCGACGACGGCGACCACGCCCCGGGCCACCACGCCGACGCAGGTGATGATCACGCTGCCCGGACTGCCCCCGATCCCCTGCGGGATCTTCTGCCCGGCGCCGGTCGCACCGCCCGAGGTCTGCGCGAGCGAGCCGCTGCCCGCGCAGATGCCGAACCCGCTCGAACCCGCACAGCAGCCCGCGGTCCAACCCGCCGAGCAGACCTACGGCGCCGCGGCACCGCGGGATCCGGCCGCGCCCGCGCAGCCTGCCGTCGAGCCCGCCGCGTGCGCCCCGGCTGCCGTCGCCCCCACCGAGGCACCCGCACCCGCCACCCCGGAGAAGACACCGGAACCGGGTGTCGCGCCCGCCGAGGAACCCGTACCCGCCGAGCCCGCGCCGGTGGCGCCGACCCAGCAGCCGGGCATCACGCTGCCGTTCGGCATCGTCATCCCGCTGCCGCCCGCTCCCGCGCCGGCTCCGTAGAAATCAAACCGAAACTCACATCACAGAGGGGTAACAAAAAGGTCTCGGGTGCGGTAATCTCTTCTCATCCAACACGGTTGAGGAGGGCACCACACAGTGGGTCGTCATCGGAAACAGCCTGCTACGACGGTTCGACGTAGCTCGCTCATCGCACTGACCGGTTTGGTCCCCGCTGGATTGGTAGCCGTTACCGCGGCCACCACCGAGGCGACCCCGACCACCACCGCGGCTGTCGAGCACGACCTGCTGCCCGGCGCCGAGCCGGAGGCTGTGTCCAACCTCGTCGCGGCGCCTCAGGCCGAGATCGCCCATGCGGAGGCGCGCCAGTCCCCCTCGGCCACGCCGGTCGTGAAAACTGTTGCGCTGTCGGGCGATCGAGTCTCCGCCGATATGCCCGCGGGCCCACTGGGCATTCCGGGCATCGCGGTCGCCGCCTATCAGACCGCCGAAGAGCAACTGGCCGTGGAGAATCCGCACTGCGGGATGTCCTGGTCGCTGCTGGCGGGCATCGGCCGTGTCGAATCCACCCACGCCTACGGCAAGGCCGACGCACAGGGCAATCCGATCAAGGCGGTCTACGGACCCGTCCTCGACGGCAGCCTGTCCGGCAACAATGTCATCCACGACAGCGACGGCGGCGAACTCGACGGCCTCGGCGGCTACGACCGCGCCATCGGCCCGATGCAGTTCCTGCCCGAAACCTGGCACCGCTACGCCGCCGACGGCAACGCCGACGGCATCGCCGACCCCCAGAACCTCTTCGACGCGGCCCTCACCGCGGGCCGCTACCTGTGCGACGGCGGCCTGAACATGCGCGACCTCTCGCAGCAGTCGAAGGCGATCCTGCGCTACAACAACTCGATGGCCTATGTGGCCAACGTGATGGCCTGGTCCGGCTCCTACTCCAGCGGCCTCGCCCCCAAGCCCCAGGACCTGCCCAGGATCCACTAGGACCGGCCCGACGAGCATCGACAATCGTCCCCGGATCGTCGACTGATCCCGAGGCGCATAACATCGGGGTATGTCAGTGATTACGGAAGCGGATGTGCGGGCGGCGCTCGCGAAGGTCGACGACCCGGAGATCCGCAAACCGATCACCGAGTTGGGGATGGTCAAGTCCATCGCCATCGCCGACACCGGTGATGTGCACGTCGAGATCTACCTGACCACCTCCGGGTGCCCGCTGCGGACCGAGATCATCCAGCGGGTCACCAAGGCCGTCGCGGATGTCAACGGCGCCGGGGCGGTGACCGTCGATCTCGATGTGATGAGCGATGAGCAGCGCACCGAGCTGCGTAAGTCGCTGCGTGGCGATTCGGCCGAGCCGGTCATCCCGTTCGCCCAGCCGGGCTCGCTGACCCGCGTGTACGCGGTGGCCTCCGGAAAGGGTGGCGTCGGCAAGTCCAGCGTCACCGCCAACCTGGCCGTGGCGCTCGCGCAGCGCGGTCTGTCGGTCGGCGTGCTCGATGCCGATATCTACGGCCACTCCATCCCGCGCATGCTCGGCACCGACGCCCGCCCGACCCAGGTCGAGCGGATGATCATGCCGCCGGTGGCGCACGACGTGAAGATGATCTCGATCGCGCAGTTCACCCAGGGCAACACCCCGGTGGTGTGGCGTGGTCCGATGCTGCACCGCGCGCTGCAGCAGTTCCTGGCCGACGTGTTCTGGGGCGACCTGGACGTGCTGCTGCTGGATCTGCCGCCCGGCACCGGCGACGTCGCGATCTCCATCGCCCAGCTCATCCCCAACGCCGAGATCCTGGTGGTCACCACCCCGCAGATCGCCGCCGCCGAGGTGGCCGAGCGCGCTGGCGCGATCGCCCTGCAGACCCGACAGCGCATCGCGGGCGTCGTGGAGAACATGTCCTGGCTCGACCTGCCCGACGGCTCCCGCATGGAGCTCTACGGCTCCGGCGGTGGCCAGGTCGTCGCCGACCGCCTCACCCGCGCCGTCGGCTCGAACGTGCCGCTGCTCGGCCAGATCCCGATCGAGCAGGCCCTGCGCGAAGGCGGCGACGAGGGCACCCCGATCGTGCTGTCCGACCCGGACAACCCGGCCGCCGTCGCCCTGCGCGGCGTTGCCGACAAACTCGCCGTGCGCAAGCGTGGCCTGGCGGGCATGTCCCTCGGCATCGATACCACCCGCCATCTCTGAATTCGGGACTTGTCAGTAGCTGTGCCTAGGCTGGCTACATGCTGACGCTGCTTCTCTATGTGCTCATCGTCGGGTTGGTCGCGGCGATGCTGTTCCTTGTCGCGAGTGCGGTGTTCGGGCGGTCCGAGGAGCTCGGGCCACTGCCCGAGGGGACCACGGCGACCGTGCTGCCCGCCGACGGGGTGACCGGCGCCGATGTGCGGGCGTTGCGGTTCCAGCAGGTGGTGCGCGGGTACAAGGCCGGTGAGGTCGACTGGGCGCTGAGCCGGCTGGCCGAACGGATCGACGAGCTCGAGTTCGAGTTGGCGCAGGCTCGGCAGTGGCAGGCGCAGGTGGCGGCGGGTCAGGACCGCGCGTGAGCGAACTCGCCGACGACGGCCTCGTGCGCTGCGACTGGTCGACCGGCTCCCAGCTGTACCGCGATTACCACGACACCGAGTGGGGCAAGCCGCTGCACGGCGACGACGCCATGTTCGAACGGCTCTGCCTCGAGGCCTTCCAGTCGGGCCTGGCATGGATCACCGTCCTACGCAAGCGGCCCGCCTTTCGCACCGCGTTCGCCGGATTCGAGATCGCGAAGGTCGCCGAGTTCGATGATCACGACCGCGCGCGGCTGCTCGCCGACGCGGGTATCGTGCGCAACCGCGCCAAGATCGACGCGGTGATCAACAACGCCCGGGTTGCTCGCGACCTGCCGACGAGCCTCGACGAACTGGTGTGGTCGTTCGCTCCCGCGCCACGCCCACGGCCCACCTCGATCGCGAACGTGCCCGCCACCACACCCGAATCCATTGCTCTGGCAAAGGAATTGAAGCGTCGGGGGTTCGCTTTCGTCGGCCCGACGACGGCGTATGCCCTCATGCAGGCGACCGGCATGGTGGACGATCACCTGGACGTTTGCTGGGTGGCAGCCGTAGCGAACCGAACCGACTCACCGGTCACATTTCGTACTCAGGTGTCCGCCCGCGACGGCAATAGGGAAGAATAGGACCGGTGTGGCCCGCCGAACACCCGGCGAGCCCGCTGGTTGGCGACAACCGGCAGACGAGAAAACAGTGCGCAGAACCACCGCGCAGATCTGGAGGGAGCAGAGGATGGCGGCCATGAAGCCCCGTACCGGGGACGGTCCCCTCGAAGCAACCAAGGAAGGTCGTGGAATCGTCATGCGGGTTCCACTCGAGGGTGGCGGGCGTCTGGTCGTCGAACTCACACCGGACGAGGCTGCGGCGCTCGGTGACGAACTGAAGAGCGTCACCAGCTGAGTGTGCTGACCGACATCGCCGCACTTCTGGCCTGCCCGGAGTGCGGCGACGAGCTGCGACCGCACGATCGTGCGCTGCGATGCGGTACCGGCCACAGCTTCGACATCGCCCGCCAGGGCTATGTCGGACTGCTGACCGGCGCATCGACGAAAATGACCGGCGACACCGCCGACATGCTCGACGCCCGCGCCGCTTTCCAGGGTGCGGGCCATTTCGCCCCGATCGCCGCGGCGATCGCGCGCGCCTTCGATTCGCGAGCACCGGCCGATGGTCGACCACACGCGCCCGCGCCCACCGGCGACGCGCGGACCGCTTCCGACGCGGTGCTCGAAATCGGCGCGGGCACCGGCTATTACCTGGCCGAACTGCTCGACGCGCACCCCGACGCCCTCGGCATCGCTGTGGACGTGGCCAAGCCCGCCGCCCGCCGAGCCGCCCGCGCGCATCCGCGTGCGGCCTCCGTGCTGGCCGACGCCTGGCGCGGCCTGCCGCTGCGCGCGGACGCCGTCACCGGCGTGCTCTCGGTCTTCGCCCCGCGCAACCCCGCCGAAGTCGCCCGTGTCCTCGCACCGGGCGGTCGTTTCGTCGTCGTCACGCCCACGGTCGGCCATCTGGGCGAGCTGATCGGCCCGCTCGGCATGGTCAGCGTCGACCCCGACAAGGACCGCCGCCTGGCCGATTCGCTGGCGGGCACCTTCACCCGTGCCGAGCACACCCTCGTCGAGTTCCTGATGAAGCTGTCGCGCGCCGACGTCACCAACGTCGTCGCGATGGGCCCGTCGGCCTTCCACGGCACCCCCGCCGACGATCCACGCATCGCGGCACTCCCCGAGTTCACCGAAGTGACGGCATCGGTGACCGTGTCGACCTATCTAGCGAGCAGCTGACCGCACTCGTCGCGCCGAGAGCGCACAGGAAGTCCGTCCTTCAGTCGTCGAGCTCGGGCCGATCACGCTCGGCGCCACGGTGAGTCATGCGCTCCCGGATCCCGGCACCGCCGACGGTTTCGCCCTCGGCGGAAAGGAGATCCGCGACATGTCGAAGCCGCCTACGGTGGCTTGGCAGGCCACGAAAACCGTAGGAGGACGCATGGAAACGATCACCGGTACCGCGGCGGGCGTACCGTTCACGGCGCTCCCGCCGACCGGCGCCACCGACGGCCCCGCGCCGATGATCGTGACCTGGCACATGCTGGACGCGCCCCGCACGGACGCGGCCTTCGCGGCCGCGCTGCCCATGACCCGAGTGCCCGCCTGGCGGGTGCACCTGGGCATGCCGATGTGCGGTGCACGGATGGTCGACGGCCGCGTCGACGCCGTCATCGAACTCGTCCGCAAGGACCCGTTGATGGCTTTCCTGGCCCCGTTCGTCCACCAGGCCGCCGCGGAGTTCCCGGCCGCGCTGGCCGCGCTGCGCGATCAGCTGCCGGTCGATGACGAGCCGGTCGGTCTTCTTGGCGGTTCGCTCGGCGGAGCCGTGGCGCTGGAAGTGCTGACCACGGGACGGATTCCGATCAAGGCTGTCGCACTGGTCAACCCGGCTGCGCGGATCCGGTCCGCTGTCGAGGTGCTCGAGGCCGGGTCCGGACAGGCATACCCGTGGACCGACGAGTCCCGCAAGACCGCCGGCGAACTGGATTTCGTCGCCCGCGTCGCCGGAGGCGTCACGGTACAACCGCCGTTGCTCCTCGTCAGCGGCGAGCTGGACCACCCGGCGTTTCGGACGGACGCCGCCGACCTGGTCGACGCGCTGCGCGAGCGGTACACGCGCCCGGACGCCGTGGAGCTGGCGAACGTGCCGGACCTGGCGCACCCGCTGGCCGAGGAACCCGGCATGGAACCGGCCCCGCAACTGCCCACGGCCGAGGCGGTCGACGAGATCTTGACGCGGTGGTTCGTGCAGCAGCTCACGGCGGAGTGAGCGACCGCGACCCCGCCGGGTGTGTGCGGGGTTCGACCAGGCACCGGTCGCCCGAGCTCGCCAAGAATCTTGAAGGTCCCCGCGCATGCTCTTGCGTCGTGCTGCCACCGCTCGTCGGCCTTCTCCGCCACCGTCAGCCAGGCGTCGAGCTTTGTCCAGAATTCCATGGCACACGGTGGGTATCGCAGCGGGTGCGCGAATGTCCGACGGCCCGAACTGGGCCCTAGCGCAGCACACTCCGGTACACCTCGAGCGTGCGTTCAGCGATCCGCGCCCAGTCGAACTCCGCGATCGCCCGTGCCCGCCCGGCTTCGCCGTAGCGCACAGCCAGTGCCGGGTCCCCCGCCACCTCGTTCACCGCGGTCGCGAGCCCCTGCTCGTACTCTTGCGTCGATTCCGGGTCGTAGTGCACCAACCGGCCGGTGGACCCGTCGACGACCACCTCGGGAATCCCGCCCACATCGGAGGCCACGACGGCGGTGGCGCACGCCATCGCCTCCAGGTTCACGATGCCGAGCGGCTCGTACACCGACGGGCACACGAATACCGAAGACGCGGACAGGATCTGGCGGACCTGTTCGGCGGGCAGCATCTCCTTCACCCAGAAGACGTTTCCTCGCTGCCGCTGCAATCCGTCTACGGCGGTGGCGACCTCCACCTCGAGTTCTTTGGTATCGGCCGCGCCCGCGCACAGCACCAACTGGATATCGGGGTCGAACGCGGCGGCAGCGGCGAGCAGATGCCCCACACCCTTCTGTCGCGTGATCCGTCCGACGAACGAGACGATCGGCAGGTCGGCGCGCACGCCGAGTCGTTGCAGCACCGGCGTCTCGTCACCGGCGGGCGGGCCGGGATGCCACACACTCGCGTCGATACCGTTGTGCACCACATGGACTCGAGCGGGATCGATCGCGGGATAGGCGTCCAGCACGTCGTGACGCATGCCCTCGCTCACCGCGATCACCGCGTCGGCGTGCTCCATCGCGTTGCGCTCCGACCACGACGAGAGCCGATATCCACCACCGAGCTGCTCGGCCTTCCACGGCCTGCGCGGTTCCAGCGAATGCGCCGTGAGCACATGTGGGATCCCGGACAGCATGGCGGCGAGATGACCGGCCAAGCCCGCGTACCAGGTGTGCGAATGCACCACGTCCACACCGCCCGCCGCGTCGGCCATCCGCAGCTGCGCCGACATCATCTGCAACGCCGCGTTGGCGGCATACAGTTCCGGGTCGGGGCCGTGCACCACAGCACCACTGCGCGGCGCGCCCATGCAGTGCACGGTGACGTCACAGAGCTCACGCAATCGAAATGTGAGTTCGGTGACATGAACTCCCGCACCGCCGTACACCTCGGGGGGATACTCCCGGGTCAGCATGGCGACCCGCGGCGGTCGCGCCGGCGTCTGCTCGCTGTCGGTGCCATCACTCACTGGTCCAAATTAGACCCTCGGGTCGACATGGGCCACCGCGACGTCGCTGGCCCTGTACTTTGAGCAGGGTGAGGAGCCAGCCGCACGTACTCGGGATCGTGCTCGCCGGTGGCGAGGGCAAACGACTGTTTCCGCTCACGGCCGACCGCGCCAAGCCCGCGGTTCCGTTCGGTGGCGCGTACCGACTGATCGATTTCGTGTTGAGCAACCTCGTGAACGCGGGATACCTGCGTCTGTGCGTGCTCACCCAGTACAAGTCGCATTCGCTGGATCGCCACATCTCCCAGACCTGGCGACTGTCCGGTTTCACCGGCGAATACATCACCCCGGTGCCCGCCCAGCAGCGCCTCGGACCGCGCTGGTACACCGGCAGCGCCGACGCGATCATGCAGTCGCTCAACCTGATCTACGACGAGGACCCCGACTACATCGTGGTGTTCGGCGCCGACCACGTGTACCGGATGGACCCGGAGCAGATGGTGGCCAGCCATATCGCTTCCGGCGCCGGCGTCACCGTCGCCGGGATCCGGGTGCCGCGGGCCGAAGCGAGCGCGTTCGGCTGCATCGACACCGACGAGTCCGGCAAGATCACCCAGTTCCTGGAGAAGCCCGCGCATCCGCCGGGCACTCCCGACGACCCGAACGTGACCTTCGCGTCGATGGGCAACTACGTGTTCACCACGCGCGTGCTGGTCGACGCCATCCGCGCCGACGCCGCGAACTCCGACTCCGACCACGACATGGGCGGCGACATCATCCCGGCGCTGGTCGCCGACGGCAAGGCCGCCGTGTACGACTTCGCCGACAACGATGTCCCCGGCGCCACCGAACGCGACCGCGGGTACTGGCGCGACGTCGGCACCATCGACGCCTTCTACGAGGCGCACATGGACCTGGTTTCGGTGCACCCCGTGTTCAACCTCTACAACAGGCACTGGCAGATCCGCGGCGCCGCCGAGAACCTGCCGCCCGCGAAATTCGCCCAGGGCGGGCTCGCCCAGGAATCGATCGTCGGAGCCGGGTCGATCCTGTCGGCGGCCACGGTCCGCAATTCGGTACTGAGTTCGAACGTGGTGATCGAGGACGGTGCCACGGTCGAGGGCAGTGTGCTGATGCCAGGGGTGCGGATCGGACGTGGCGCGGTGGTGCGCCACGCGATCCTGGACAAGAACGTGGTGGTGGGCGAGGGCGAGATCATCGGCCTCGACCTCGACCGTGACCGGGAGCGTTTCGCGGTCAGCAACGGCGGTGTGGTGACCGTCGGCAAGGGCATCTGGGTCGGCTGAGTCTTCTGCGGCCGGTGCCGCGGGGTTCTCGGCCTGTTGCCTCGATCAGCAGCGCGACGCGCAGAGCAGCCCGTCGCCGATCGGGATCAGCACACTGGTGAGCTCGGGGTTCTCCGCGATCGCACGGGTCGCCGCGCGCACTGCCTGCGTGGCCGGGTCGCGCTGGGCCGGATCGGGGACTCGCCCGCCGAGGAGCGCGTTGTTGAGGATGAACGCACCGCCCTCGCGCAGCAACCGCACACCCTGTTCGACGTAGTTGGGGTGTTCCATCGGTGCCGCGTCGATGAAGACCAGGTCGTAGGAGCCGTCGGCGAGCCGGGGCAACACGTCCAGTGCTCGCCCGTTGATCAATCTGGTGCGCGACGGCGCGATCTCGGCGGCCCGGAAGGCCTCCTTGGCCGCACGCTGATGCTCGGGCTCGGAGTCGATCGTCGTCAACGTGCCGTCCTCGCGCATCCCGTCGAGCAGCCACAACCCACTGACGCCTGCCCCGGTGCCCACCTCGACGACCGAGCGGGCGCCCAGCATCTGCGCGTACATGCTCAGCAGCGCACCGACGGCCGCGGGTACCGGTGCGGCGCCCAATTCGGTGGCCCGCTCACGCGCTTCGAGAAGGACCTCGTCCTCTACGACGGACTCCTCCACATAGGCCAGGTTCCGCTCCACGTTCGATGCCACAGCTATGAGGCTAAGCCACCGAGCGGGTCTGTGTATTCAGCAAAGGGACGGATCAGGCACTGTGTCGCACAGATCTCGAACAATTGCCGAAAGTTTGCGGATCGGTCACAATGGGCCCCGAACTGCTGGTTCTCCGTTGCCGACGAGACCGGTATCGAATCCGATCAGGATTCTCAGGTCACACTCAGGATCTCCACACCTGACCCATATCAGGGCAGGAAATAGTTGGCCTACGCAAGGCCAGCCGATCGCGGCGGGTACGAGGCTCGGGAACAACCGCACACAGTTGCTGGTTGATTGTCGATAAGCAAGGTTCGCTGACCCGGACCGGCCAGGTTTCGTGCCAGCGGTCCCGAGTAGGAGGTGTCCCATCCCGATGGTAGACACGGCGCGTCCAGACGCCACCGACCAGACTCTGCCCGCCGACCTCATCGCGGCAGACGCCGCAGAACTCGACGCCGATCTCACCGGCACCGCCGCATTCGACGCGACCGGTGATCGCGCCACCATGCCCTCCTGGGACGAACTGGTCCGCGAACACGCCGACCGCGTCTACCGCCTGGCCTACCGCCTCTCCGGCGACGCCCAGGACGCCGAAGACCTCACCCAGGACACCTTCATCCGGGTGTTCCGCTCGCTGCAGAACTACCAGCCCGGCACCTTCGAAGGCTGGCTGCACCGCATCACCACCAACCTGTTCCTCGACATGGTCCGCCGCCGCAACCGCATCCGCATGGAAGCGCTGCCGGAGGACTACGACCGGGTGCCCGCCGAAGGGCCTACCCCCGAAGACGCCTACCACGACTCCCGCCTCGACCCCGACCTGCAGAAAGCACTCGATTCGCTGGCGCCGGAATTTCGCGCCGCCGTGGTCCTGTGCGACATCGAGGGTCTGTCCTACGAGGAGATCGGCGCCACGCTCGGCGTGAAACTGGGCACGGTGCGCAGCCGGATTCATCGCGGGCGTCAGGCACTGCGCGAGTACCTTGCGCATAATGGAAGTGAGCAGCGGTACTCCGCTGAAGCCCACACAGTGTGACGGGTCATCGACGTCACCGGGCGACTCGGTTGACGTCGGTCGGAAGGAAGAACTCCGCGTGAGCGAGCGAAGCGAGCGGCAGATGCGTCCAGCCGTGACCACGGTCATGCCGGAACCGAGCGTCGGCGAGGTGCGAGCATGAGCGTGGACCCCCATGCCGCGGGTCGCCCGCCGCGCTTTCAGCCCACCGAGCACCTGGCCAGCGAGGCGGTCGCGGCGTTCGTCGACGGCGAACTACGCATGAACGCCTATCTGCGTGCCGCCCAGCATCTTTCGGTCTGCCCCGAATGCGCGGCCGAGGTCGACGCCCAGCAGCAGGCGCGCATCGCGCTGCGCCGGGCCGCCGAGGTCGCGATTCCGCGCAGCCTGCACGACAGCCTCTCGCGTATCCCGCTGGCCGACCTCCCCGGCAACGCACCCGAGCCGCAGCGCCGTAACGAGGCTTTTCTCGGGTTCATCACAGATTCCTTCACCGCGACCCGGTGGACAACGTGGCGGCGCAAGTAGAGTCTGCGACGTGACAGGCGAATCGACGAATTCCGGATCGGCCGAGCACTCGGATTCGGGGGCTGAATCACCGAAGAACACGCCGGGGGGCACCCTGCGCCCTTCCGACGCACCCAGCCTCGGGCCGCGCCCGGTCTACCGGCCGCACATCGACAGCCACACCGCGCGCGCGTTCCGCCGCCCGAACGGCCAAGCCGGTTCGTTCGCACCGCACGATCCGCAGCGCGCGGCTGCCAAGGGCGCCGGCGACGGAATCGTCCAGCGGCCGCCGGACGGTGTACTCGCCGAGGCGTTCGCCCGGCCCGAAGGCTCTTCGGATCTGCTCCAACGGGAACCCGGCTCCGACCGGGCCGAGACAGTCGTCGCGGGCCCGGTGGATCCGTGGCGTGATCCCGACGCGGCGGCCCGCCTCGGGGCGCCCGCCGTCGACACTCCCCCGCCCGCCCGGCTGCCTGTCGCCGACAAGCTGAGCGCTCGCGAGGTGCTGTTCGGTTCGCGGGTGGCGCCCAAGGCACTGGCGATGCTGGCCGTGCTGGCACTCGGCATCGCCGTCGTGGGCGGACTTGTCGGGCGCGTCACCGCCGAGACAGCGTCCACGCTCACCTCACGCAAGGTGACCCTGGATCAGAGCGCCGGGCTGGAGACGCCCCGCAGCCAGATCGCCGCCGTCGCCAATGCCGTACTGCCCTCGGTGGTCTCGATCCGGGTCACCGTCGGCGACAACGGCGCGACCGGTTCGGGCGTGGTGATCGACGGCGGCGGTTACGTCGTCACCAACAACCACGTGATCTCGATGGCCGCGACCGACAAGTCCGACCGGGCCGCCATCCAGGTGCAGTTCTCCGACGGCACCCGGGTCCCGTCGGAGATCGTCGGGCGCGACCCCAAGACCGACCTGGCGGTGCTCAAGGTCGACGCGAAGAACCTCACCGTGGCCAATCTCGGCAAGTCCGCCGACGTGCAGGTCGGCGACGACGTCCTGGCGGTCGGTTCGCCTCTCGGCCTGAGCAAGACCGTCACCTCCGGCATCGTCAGCGCCCTGCACCGCCCCGTGAAGCTGGCGGGCGAGGGCAGCGATACCAACGCGGTCATCGACGCCGTCCAGACCGACGCCGCGATCAACCCGGGCAACTCCGGTGGCGCGCTGGTCGACATGCAGGGCCGGGTGATCGGCATCAACACCGCCATCCGCAGCGAGACCGGCGGTTCGGTCGGCCTCGGCTTCGCCATCCCGGTCGACGTGATGACCACCGTCACCCAGACCCTGATCCGCGACGGCCAGATGCACCACCCGGTGATCGGCCTGAGCGCGCGCACCAAGACCGTGGCCAACGAGGTGATGAGCGGTGCCGCCGTGGCCGATGTGACGCCGGGCAGCCCCGCCGCCAAGGCGGGCATCGTCGAGGGCGACGTCATCGTGAGGATCGGCGACCGGGAGGTCACCGGGCCCGACGAGTTGGTCGTCGCCGTGCAGGCCCGCAAGATCGGCGAGACGGTGAACGTGCAGTTGATCCGCGATGGCAGGCAGGTGGACGTACCGGTCACCCTGGAATCCGACTGACCTGTGGGCGCGTACGCCGGGTAGCCTGGATCCGTGTTCAGCAGCATCGGGTGGAGCGAGATGATGATCCTGCTCGTCGCCGCCCTCGTGATCCTCGGTCCGGAGCGTCTGCCCGGAGCCGTCCGCTGGACCACGGGCGCGCTGCGCCAGGCGCGCGACTACGCCAGTGGGGCCACCTCGCAGCTGAAGCAGGAACTCGGACCGGACTTCGACGACCTGCGCAAGCCGCTGGCCGAGCTGAACGAGTTGCGCGGCATGAGCCCGCGGGCCGTGGTCACCAAGCACCTGCTCGGCGGTGACGATTCGGTGCTGCGCGATCTGGAGAGCGCGGTACCCGACAAGAAGCAACTGTTCGGCACCAACAGCGGCATGCCCGGCACCCCGTCGGCACCGGCGCCGCAGAAGTCGCTGGAGCGCAACGAGCGCCCACCGGTCGACTACGACGCGACCTAGACCGCCGAACACACCGCACGGTCGGCATTTGCTACGAGATCGCGCGCACCCGGCACTGCGGCAGCGACCTCGCGCCTCTGTGATTTGCCGACAATCCACGTCCGAGATCGTTGTCTCACAAGACAGTTCGATGTCAACTGTTATAGACACGAAATGGTGTCGAGCTGTCTAGACTTCGCACATGTCGGCCGATGACGTGGCACGAGTTTTCGCGATCGAGGACAAGGTCGAGAGACTCAAAGCAGCCACCGACGGGGTGGCGGCTGCTCAGCAGACCATCAACGAACTAACCAGGATCCGGCGAGCCGTGATCCGCGAACTCCATGCCGACGGCTGGACGTTCGCCCGGATCGGCGCCGCCGCCGGATTGTCGCGTGCGCGCATTCACCAGGTGAGCACCCAGGGCCCCGTTCCCGAAGGACTGTTCTTCGGCCACGGCACACTGACCGTACTCGCCCCCGAGGTCCGTTCGGGTCGGCTGCTCGGCGCACCCGATCCCCAGGCCGCCCAGCGCTTGGCCGAGCTGCTCCGCCAGCTCGGCTTCGCGGCGAACGTCGAGACGTTCATGCCCGGTCGGCCGATCGACCTCAATCGCGACGGGCTGGTGATCCTCGGCGGCCCCGAGCTGTCCCCCAGCCTGCGTCAGCTGGTGGTGGCCGATCCGCGCCTGCGCCGGACCGTCACCAGAGCGGGCGATACCCGGCGCGGTATCGAGGACAGAGCCGCGCGCCGCGTCTACCGGCCCGGTGGCACCGAACCGCACGACATCGCCTACCTGGCCCGGCTGCCCCGGCCCGACCGCCGCGGCACCCTCTTGCTGATCGACGGCCTGCATCCGCCCGGCTCACTGGGTGCGATCCGATTGCTGGCGACTCGATTGGCGACCCTGCACGAGCGCGCGAGCAGCCATTTGTTCTCGGTTCTCATCGCGGTCCGGTACGACCGCGCCACCGGCGAACCGGTCGACGCGGATTTACTCACCCCGGTATACCGCCATGAAACCGACCCCAAGTTGGTTACGACCCGGGTTCGTCCGTAAGTAGATCTAAACTTGCACTACTTCGTGATCTGCATCACTGTACTGTTATGGATCACAAGTCGTCCGCGATGGTTAGATTGCTAGCGAGTAACCGAGTGTGAGTAGGTGAGCATCACATGTTCTCGTCTCCTGAGGCCAGCGCATGCCGGGTTCTGCCCGTGCACGCGGCAGGCCATCCCCGGCCTGTTCCGCCCGCCGATGCGGAGCCGACCACCGGCGACGTCATCGTCACAACCCATCGCGTGACCTACAGCGATCGCCTGAAGGTCTTCATCGGGCCACACGAGGACGTGGACAGCTTCCTGCGCCCTTTGCGCCGGATGGACGGTCACCAGCGCTACGCGCTCGATCTGACCGTGTTACCCGAACCGGTGCCCGCCACCGAGGTCACCACGACGGTGAGTTCCACGCGCGGCGATCTCTCACTCGGCTGCGCCGGTTCCGCCGACGCGATGACGCTGCAACTGCGCACGACCGTCGATCACGTCACCCGACGCTTCACCCTCGGCCTCCCCGGTGGACGGCTCGGGCTGCCGACGGTCTACCTCCCGCACGGCGACGACGAGACCTACATCTATCCCGAAGAGGTGTTCACCGCCGACAGCGCGGCGGCGATCTTCCGGGACTTCTTCCATACCGGTGCCTTGCGCACCGGACTGCAGCAGCGCGAGATCCTCGACTGAGCACTCCCGCTCGACGCCCGGACATGCTCGAAGATAGCTAGGCTGGCAACACGATCACAGCGCCTCGACGGTGATCGTGGAGAGGCCGGTGCGTGATGCGTGATCTGCTCGGGCAGATGCTCGAACTGCTCCCCGACCGAGCTCTCGCGCTGGCCAGAATCGTCGACCGGACCGGGGCGGGTCCGCGCGAGACCGGTGCCGCGATGGCGGTGACCGCCCACGGGCGGGTGCTCGGTTCGCTGTCCGGCGGCTGCGTCGAATCGGCGGTGCTCACCACCGCCGGTCAGGTTCTGCTCGACGGCCACGCGCACCTCGAGCGTTTCGCCGCCGCCGACGACCTCGCCGTCGGCCTACCGTGCGGGGGCGAGATCGAGGTGTTCGTCGAACGACTCGACCACAGCGACCTCCCCGCCCTGCGCGCGCTCGACAGCGCACTCCGAGCCCACCACCCGGTCGCCTACGCCACCACCCTAGAGTCCACCCCCGACCGAAAACTGTTGCGTCCTGGCGACTGTCGGCCATGGCGCGGCCTCGATCGCGACGCCGCCGCCCTGCTCGACGCAGGCCACAGCGGTCTCATCGGCGCCCAGGAGTGCACCCCGGCCCAGGCCGACCGCCCCCGGACCTTCGTGCAGGTCTTCCGCTCCCCCGCCCGCATGATCCTGGCCGGCGCCAACGACTACACCCGAGCCGTGACCGTGGCCGCGGCGAACCTCGGCTACCACGTCACCGTCGTCGATGCCCGCGAAACCTTCACCACCCCGGCCCGTTTCCCGGTCGCCGACGAGGTGGTGGTCGATTGGCCCCACCGCTACCTCGACTCCGAACACACCGCAGGCCGCATCGACGATCGCACGGTCGTCTGCGTCCTCACCCACGACCCCAAATTCGATGTCCCCCTGCTGGTCTCGGCCCTCCGCCTGACCGCGGTCGGTTTCCTCGGCGCCCTCGGCTCGCGCCGGGCACACGCCGACCGCACCCGCCGCCTCCGCGAAGCGGGCCTCACCGACCGCGAAATCGCCCGCATCCGAAGCCCACTCGGCCTCGATCTCGCCGCCCACACCCCCGAGGAAACCGCGATTTCGATCCTGGCCCAAGTCCTCGCCGACCGCGCGAACGCCTCGGCCCGCCCCTTGTCCACCCTGTCGGGCCCCATCCACCCCCGGTAGCGCACGCCGACTTCGGCACCGACCGCGCAGCGGGGGGATCGACTCATGCGTAGCTGCGGTCGAGCGCCGACCTGCTGACCGAGCCGACTGCTGTCCGGGCGATGCCGCACGAACCGGCGACGGCCGGTCGGTGCTGCTGGTCCGCGCCGTTTCGCTCAGCGCGACACCAGGAAGGACGGAGCGGGCGCCGCACCGGTCGAGGGACCGAGGCGGCGCCCTGTGCGATGTCTAGGCCGCGACTTGTTCCGGCCGCAGGGTTTTCATCGGGGGGCGGTCCTCGAGCGAGACAGTGGTCGTATGGGCGATGAATTCGCCTTCGATCAAAGGGAACTGGGTGAGGGGTGCACCCGAGTCCGGGACACCGCTGCGTCGCAGGGCGGTGCCCAGGATCTGGCGGCTCATGACGCCGAGGTCGGCGAGGGGGCGGTTGCGGTGGGTGCGCACGCCGAGGTTGACCTGGGCGATGGCGTCCAGGCCCATCGCGTCGTAGGTGTCGAGAAGCAGCCCGATCTCGACGCCGTAGCCGGGAGCGAAGGGGACCGAGGTGAGCAGTTGCCGCGTGCCCGCGTATTCGCCGCCGAGGGGCTGCAGGACCTGCGCCAGTTCGGGGCGAAGGGCGGCCAGCAGGGGCCGGGCGACGAGTTCGGTGACGCGCCCGCCTCCGTTGGCGTCGACGGACTCGCCCTGACGGAGCGGGCGACGGTAGTAGGCCTTGGACAGGTGGGTGCCCTGCATCATCAGCAGTGGCCCGAGCAGCTTGGGCACGAAGTCGGGGTCGGGGTCGATCAGGTCGGAGTCGACGAAGGCGATCAGGTCGCCGGTGGTGGCCGCCAGCGATCGCCACAGCACTTCGCCCTTGCCGGGAACCGGCTCCAGTTCGGGGACGGCGTCCTCGCGCGAGACCACCTCGGCGCCGGCCGCGCGTGCGCGTTCGGCGGTGGCGTCGGTGGACCCGGAGTCCAGCACGACCAGTTCGTCGACGAGCGTGCCGAGCAGCGGCCGGATACTGGCCACGACATCGGCGACGGTGTCCTGTTCGTTCAGCGCGGGCAGCACCACCGAAACGGTGCGGCCCGCCTTGGCGGCGACGAGTTCGCCGACCGTCCAGTCAGGGGTGTCCCATGTGTGGGTGGTGGCCCAGGCGGGCTCGCGGTGTTGGATTTTCATGCCAGACCTCGCAGAGTTCGTGCGGGGGGCCGGATGCCCTGGATCGCGGCGATCATGTCCACGACCCGCCGGGTTTCGGCGACTTCGTGGACCCGGAAGATCCGAGCGCCTCTGGCTGCCGACCACGCGGTTGCCGCCAGTGTGCCCTCGACCCTTTCGGTAAGACCGACACCTAGAGTCTCCCCGATAAAATCCTTGTTACTCAGTGCCATCAGTACTGGCCATCCGGTTTTTACAAGACCGTCGATTCCGCGCAACAACTCGAGCCCGTGATAGGTGTTTTTTCCGAAATCGTGAGTGGGATCGATCACGATGCCATCGGCTCGCACGCCCGCGGCCGCGGCGTTATCGGCCGCGGCGACGACGGTGGCGGTCACCTCGGCCACCACGTCGGCGTAGCGAACCCGGTGCGGACGGGTGCGCGGTACGGCGCCGCCGGTGTGGCTACAGACGATGCCCGCTCCCGTTTCGGCGGCGACGTGCACGAGGTCGGGGTCGGCGCCTGCCCAGGTGTCGTTGATCAGGTCGGCCCCGACCGCGACCGCCGCCCGCGCCACCTCGCCCCGCCAGGTGTCCACACTGATCAACAGGTCCGGATACTTCGCCCGGATCGCCGCGACGAACGGCACCACCCGGCGCGTTTCCTCGGCCGCGTCGACGGTGCTGCCCGGCCCCGCCTTCACCCCGCCGATGTCGACCAGGTCGGCGCCCTCGTCGACCGCGCGCGTCACCCGTGCCATCGCGGCCTCGTCGCTGAACGTGGCGCCGCGATCGTAGAACGAGTCCGGCGTGCGATTGACGATGGCCATCACCAACGCGCGATCGGTCGCCACCTCGCGCCCACACAGAGTCCTCATACGAATTCAGACATTACGGGTGCTACCTCGGCGCCTTACCGGCGGCAACGTCAGCCGCGTAGTCGTCGTAGGCGGGAACATAGCCCTCCGTCGGACCGGACAGCACATACAGTCGGCTGTCGGGATCGGGCGCGTAACCCTGCTTGCGCAATTCCACCTTCCGGCTCTTGAACGTGGACGTCTGCTCGAGCTCGCGCACCACCCGCACGAACAGCGGGACCGCGTACAACGGCAGCCGCTCGTAGGCGTTCGCGGCCAACGCTTTCCCGTCGAACGAAGCCTCGGCGGCCAACGTGATCGCCGCCATGCCCGCTTTACCGTCGGTGCCGGGAATATCGACACCGTAGACAACGGCCTGCTCGACGCGCTCATCGTGTCCGAGCGCGCCTTCGACCTGCGTGGTCGCCACGTTCTCGCCCTTCCACCGGAAGGTGTCGCCGAGTCGGTCGACGAACGCGATGTGCCAGAAATGCTGGTCGCGGACGAGGTCGCCGGTGTCGAACCAGCAGTCGCCCTTCTTGAAGCCGTCGCGCACCAGCTTGGATTCGGAGGCCTTCGCGTCGGTGTAGCCGTCGAAGGGCTGGCGGTTGTTCACCTTCGCCAGCAGCAGCCCGACCCCGCCGGAGCGCACCCGGCGCAGCTTCCCGTCGCGACCGCGCCGGGCGTGGCCGGTCTCGTCGTCGTATTCGACGACCGCGTACGGCAGCGGGCACAGCCCGGCGGTCCGGTCGACACCGAAGGCGTTGACGAATGCCAGCGGCGCCTCGCTGGACCCGTAGAACTCGACCACCCGACCGATCCCGAACCGGCGACGGAACTCGTCCCACAGCTCGGGCCGCAGCCCGTTGCCGACGGCCAGCCGGACCCGATTGCCCTGCTCCGCGGGCCGCACCGGCTGGTTGATCAGGTAGCGGCACAGCTCACCGATGTAGATGAACGCGGTGGCCCGTTCGCGCGCGATCTCGTCCCAGAACCCCGACGCCGAGAACTTGCGGCCGAGCACATAGGTGGACTCGCCGGCGAGCACCGCCGACAGCGCGACCGTCAACGCGTTGTTGTGATAGAGCGGCAGGCAGCAGTACAGGGCGTCGTCGGCGCGCAGCCGCACGCCGAGTCCGCCGAGCCCGGACATGCTCTTTGTCCAGCGCTGGTGGGTCATCACACTGGCCTTGGGCAGGCCGGTGGTGCCGGAGGTGAAGATCAAGAAGGCGCGCTCGCCTGCCCGCACCCGCGCGCACACGGCGGGATCGGCATCGGGTGCGGTGCGGGCGGATTCGGCCAGTTCCTCGGCGGTGAGCACGTCGCGCGCGGGCTCGGGCAGCGATCGCAGCGCTTCGTCGCATTCCTCGCCGACGATGTTGAGCACGCTGTCGAGCAGGCCGATGCTGTGGGCGAGCACCTGATCGCGCTGGTTGTAGTTGAGCAGTCCGACCGTGGCGCCGAGCTTGAGCACGGCCAACACCGTGAACAGGGTTTCGGGCCGGTTGGTCATCAGCACACCGACAACGTCACCGCGCGACACCCCGCGCGCGGACAACACCGCGGCGTACCGGTTCACCTCGCTGTTGGCGGCCCGGTAGGTGTAGGAGCGGCCTTCGAAACGCAGGAAAACCCGGTCGGGTCGGCGGTGCGCGACCCGTTGGAAGTACAGCCCGATCGAGGCTTTGTCCTTGGGCCCCACCAGCATTCCGCGCGCGTTGCGCAGCATGCCGGGGGCATCGAGTGCCATTCCGGGCAGGGCTTTGGCCAGGTCGAACACACTGACCGTGTCACGGGCGTCTCTACTCACGTCGATCTCTCCTACTGTGCGGCCGGGGCCGGTTCCAGCGCGGCGAACGCGGCGGGCAGGTCGGCGGCCACGATGAGTCGCTCGCGTGCTCGTCGCGGCACAATTGTGCGCTCGGACAGTTCATCGATCCAGCGGAACAGGCCGTCGTAGAAGCCGTTCGCGTTCAGCAGCACAACGGGTTTGGCGTGTTCGCCGAGGTAGCCGCCGGTCCAGGTCTCGAACAGTTCCTCTAGCGTCCCGATGCCGCCGGGCAGGGTGAGGAACGCGTCGGCCCGCGCTTCCATCAGTTGCTTGCGCTGGCGCATGGTGTCGGTGACGAGCAGTTCGTCGGCGTCGACATCGGCGACTTCCTTGTGCACCAGGTGTTTCGGGATCACCCCGATCGTATGGGCGCCGCCCGCCCTGGCTGCGGTGGCGACCGCGCCCATCATCGACACATGACCACCACCGGAGACCAATTGCCACCCGCGCCGGGCGATTTCGGTGCCCACGCGCGCGGCGAGGCTGATCAGGTCGGGATCGGTGGTGCTGGCGGAGCAGTACACGCACACGGAGTAGCTCACCACTGGTCCTCGGTGCCGAGGCGCTCGATGTTCGCGTGGTCGCCGGTTTCGCCCTGGATGATCCGCACGACGTCTTCGACGCTGTCGGTGAGCTGGATCAGGTCGAGATCTTCGGGCGAGATCTTGCCCGAGCCCGCCAGGGAGCTGCGCATCCAGTCGACCAGGCCCGACCAGTATTCGGTGCCGAACAAGATGATCGGGAAGCGGGTGATCTTGCGGGTCTGCACCAGGGTGAGTGCCTCGAACAGTTCGTCGAGCGTGCCGAAACCGCCGGGTAGGCAGACGAAGGCCTGGGAGTACTTCACGAACATCGTCTTGCGCACGAAGAAGTACCGGAAGTTGATCCCCAGGTCCACCCACTCGTTGAGCCCCTGCTCGAACGGCAGCTCGATCCCGAGCCCGATGGAGTAGCCGCCCACCTCCGAGCACCCGCGATTGGCGGCTTCCATCGCACCGGGCCCGCCGCCGGTGATCACCGCGAAACCGGCCTCGCTGAGCGCGGCGCCGATCGCCCGGCCCGCCTCGTACTCGGGATGGTCGGGGCCCGTGCGCGCCGAGCCGAAAACTGTCACCGCGGGTGGGATCTCGGCGAGCGCGCCGAAGCCCTCGACGAACTCGGCCTGGATCCGCAGCACCCGCCACGGATCGGTGTGCACCCAGTCGCTGTCCTGCCGCGTGTCGAGCAGGTTCCGGTCGGCGGTTCGCACTCCGGGCTTACGTTCCCGGCGGAACATCACCGGTCCACGAAACTTCGGTTTGACCTTCCCAACCTGTTCATCAGCGGAATCGGTAGACATGCCCCCAACCTACTGTGTTGGATTCCGAGGACGGGCGCGCACTTGGGGGATCGGCTGAGCCACGGCCGTCGCGAGGCACCCGATCGAGCCGAAGGAGTTCTGGTGTCCACTGCGGTCGCACCACGTTCCGGTCGCGTTCTCGGCGCGCTCGTCGCCCTGGCCGGTGCGCTGGTCATCGCGTTCGTTGTCGCGCCGCGCCCGCTGGCGAACCGGGTGGGCGCCCACTTCCGCGACGAGGACGATCTCGCGCAAGCGTTTCGCACGGCCTTCATCGAGTATTGGCAGACCGGGAGTCGAGAATTCACCTCCGACCTGGCGGAGGTGGTCGACTACTGGTTTCGCTACCACCTCGTCAAAGCGGTGCTCGCCGCCATCCTGCTGCTGGTGCTCCTCGCGCTGGCCGTGCTGCTCTGGCGGGCGTTGCTAGCAGCGGGTGAGGCCGGGCTCGGCGCACGGGTGGCTCTCGCGGTGTCCGGGAGCGTAGCCACTGTGCTGGCACTGGGCTCCTCGGTGGCGGTGCTCGCCAACGTGCAGGGCACGGTGGCGCCCTTCGCCTCGCTGCTGCCGATGGTGACGGGCGACGACTCCGCCGGGGTCCGTGCCGAGGTGGACCAGAGGGTGACCGACGGCACCCGGACACCACCCCTGGATGTGATGGTCGACGACTTCGCTCGGTACCACGTCGCGATGGCCGTGCTCGCCGCTGTCACGACCGTCTGCCTACTCGGAGCGTGCGTCCTGCTGTGGCGCGCGTCCGTGCGGGCCCGCGACCGCCGCTCCCGCCGCGTGCTCGTTTCCGCGAGCGTTCTCGTGGGGGTGCCGGCGCTGTTGTCGATCGTTGTCGCCGTCGCGAACACCACCAACGCCGCCGACCCGGTCCCCGGCCTGGCGGCCCTGTTCACCGGCGGTTGGTGAGCGCGAACGCTCGACGGCGTCGGATCTACGGCAGCGACAGATAGGTCCGCAGCATCGCGGTGACGGCGGTGATCTGACTCAGCGGGACGTGCTCGTCGCGTTTGTGGGCGAGGTTGGGATCGCCGGGCCCGAAGTTGACGGCGGGGATGCCGCGGGCGGCGAAGCGGGAGACATCGGTCCAGCCGTACTTGGCGCGCACTCCACCGCCGCCGTGGGCGTTGACCGAGTCGATGAGGGTGCGGGCGGCGGGGGCGGTCAGGCCGGGCAGGGCGCCGGGCGAGGAGTCGGTGACCTCGATGGCGATGTCGAGTCCGTCGAAGACCTCGCGCACGTGCGCGATCGCCTGCTCCACACTGCGGTCGGGCGCGAAACGGAAGTTCACATCCACCTCGGCCACATCGGGCACCACATTGCCGGCGACTCCCCCCGAGACCCGCACGGCCGACAGGCCCTCGCGGTACACGCACCCGTCGATATCGACCTCGCGGGCCTCGTACTCCGACAATCGCGCCAACAGCGGGGCCAGTCCGTGAATCGCGTTCTCCCCCAGCCATGCTCGCGCCGAGTGCGCCCGCACACCCGAGGTGGTCACCCGCACCCGCAGGGTGCCCTGACACCCCGCCTCGATCCAACCCGCCGACGGTTCACCGAGAATGGCCAGATCACCCTCTAGCCATTCCGGCAATTCCCGCTCGATCCGCCCGAGTCCGTTGAACTCCGCGGCGATCTCCTCGCCGTCGTAGAAGATCAGCGTCAGATCGTGAGCCGGATCGGTGATCGTGGCGGCCAGATGTAGGAATACCGCGTCACCGGATTTCATATCGACTGTGCCACAACCGAAAAGCACCGCTTCGCCATCTACTTCGTCGGGTCGGCTCGGCACATTGTTCGCGATCGGCACGGTATCGAGATGTCCCGCCAGAATTACCCGCGTCGGCAGTCCTCGCCGCGTCCGCGCCAGCACCACATTGCCGTACCGCACCACTTCGAACCCGGTGGTCTGCTCTCGGAGCGCCTGCTCGACCAGATCCGCGATCGCGGCCTCGTCGCGCGAGACACTCGGCACGTCGACCAGGGCAGCGGTCAACTGGATGGGATCGGCACGCAAATCGAGAGTCACATCTCGACACTAGTACGGCCGGACCCTCGATCCCGGAGATCCGGGGGCGAAGCAGGGCGCGTGGTCGAACGCACAGGGCCCGCGGAACAACACAACAGCCCGAACGGGCAAAATGGCCTCCGTGAGTATTCAGGGAGCAACTGCAGTCGGAATCGCCAACGTGACCTCGGACGGGACCGTCCTCGATACCTGGTACCCCAGCCCCGCGCTGGGCGAGTTCACCGAGACCGGCTCCCAGCGGCTCGACGCCGCCGATGTGCCCGAGTTCGCCGCGCTCCTCGGCGTGGACGCGGCGCGTGGGGTCGAGGTCGTCGCGGTGCGCACCACGATCGCCGACCTCGCGGCCGCCCCGGTCGACGCGCACGAGGTGTACCTGCGCCTGCACCTGCTCTCGCACCGTCTCGTCCAGCCGCACGGCCTGAACCTCGACGGCCAGTTCGGCCTGCTCAGCAATGTCGTGTGGACCAACCACGGCCCGTGCGCGGTCGACGGCTTCGAGCAGACCCGCCTGAAGCTGCGCGCCCGCGGCCCGGTGACGGTGCTCAGCGTCGACAAGTTCCCGCGCCTGGTCGACTACGTGGTCCCCTCCGGTGTGCGCATCGGTGACGCCGACCGGGTCCGGCTCGGCGCGCACCTCGCCGCCGGTACCACCGTCATGCACGAGGGCTTCGTCAACTTCAACGCGGGCACCCTCGGCAACTCGATGGTCGAGGGTCGCATCTCGGCCGGCGTCGTGGTCGGCGACGGCTCCGATGTCGGTGGCGGCGCCTCCATCATGGGCACCCTGTCCGGCGGCGGCACCCAGGTCATCTCGGTCGGCGAGCGTTCGCTGCTCGGCGCGAACTCCGGGCTCGGCATCTCCCTCGGCAACGACTGCGTGATCGAGGCCGGGCTCTACGTCACCGCGGGTACCAAGGTCACCGGACCCGACGGCACGGTGGTCAAGGCCGCGAGCCTTTCGGGTCAGAACAATCTGCTGTTCCGTCGCAATTCCACCACCGGCGCGGTCGAGGTCGTTTCGCGCAAGGGCACCGGCGTCGAACTCAACGCCGCACTGCACGCCAACGATTGATATCGGCGAATTGCCGGGCCGCGCGGCCCGGCAATTCCCGCCGCTGGAAACAGTTCAGCAAATATTGCGGTTTTATGACATTGAACCCTGATGTGCGACAGCTGAATTCGCACGCTACCGTTCCTATTGCCGTCCGATCCGGGCGGTAATGCACACGGAGGGGTTCGAAGAATGAAGTTCGGAAAGATCACTACTGCTGTTTTCATGGCGGTCGCCGCGGTGGGGATTACCGCGGCCACCGCTCACGGTGGGCCCGCGGTGGCCACCGAGCAGCCCGGCGTAGTGGCTTCGGGGGGCGTGACTTCTGGCGTGACGCACGGGATCAACTACCAGACCACAGTGTCGCCGGCGGACAAGTCCGTCACCTGGGCCGTGGACAGCGGCAAGTTCGCGCTCTCGGCCGACGGCGCCTCGGTGCTGCTGCAGACCGCCGACGGCGTGACGGTCGACCAGGCGCCGCTGCGCTCGGAGGTCGCGGGCCTGCCGATCGCCGTGAACCAGCAGATCAGCGCGGACGGCCGTACCGTCACGCTGACCTCGACCATGACGCCCGAGGATTCCGCGAAGTTGCGCAATGTCGCGGACCTGAAGGACATCAGCTCCTACGACCGGCTCATGGAGCAGGTCAACAAGAACCTGCCGGGCATCGTCATCGGCGGCATCATCGGCGCGTTCTTCCCGTTCCTGTGGCTGTTCACCATCCCGGCCGGAATGGTCATCGGCGGTTATGTGATGGGTGGCCAGGCATTCCTGGACGCCGTGATCGCGTTCGCGACCGGTCAGCCCTGATCTGACATCGCGGTAGGGAAAGGCCTCGTACTTCTGCGGAGTGCGGGGCCTTTCGCTCCGTGACGCACGTCACTGTCACACACGGGCTCCCTGTCGCATCCCATGGTCGTACGCAACGGTCCATGGCACAGGAGGCTCAGATGAACATCGTGGTTATCGGCGCAGGGTACGCGGGCACTGTCGCGGCGAATCGGCTGAGAAAGAAGGCGCCGGACGCGCGGATCACCGTGGTCAACCCGCGGGGCGACTTCATCGAACGGGTTCGCTTGCACGAGCAGATCGCGGGCAGCGGCACCGCGACCCGGCCCCTCGGCGAGATGCTCCGGGACGGCATCGCGATCGAGACCGCGAGCGTGGACAAGATCGGCGACGCAACCGTCACCCTCGACGACGGTCGGAGCCTGGACTTCGACCACGCGATCCTCGCGGCGGGCAGCATCGCGAACCCGCTGCCCGGTGCGATCCCGGTGGGCACCTGGGAGGGCGCCGAGCAGGCACGCGTCGCGCTGGAGGCGCTGTCCACCGGCGCAACCGTGACCGTGATCGGCGGTGGGCTGACCGGGATCGAAACCGTGTCCGAGATCGCCGAAGCCCGCCCCGACCTGCGCGTACGGCTGGCTAGCGATGCGGTCGCGGCCTGGCTCTCGGCCGGTGCGCAGCGCCATATCCGCCGCACGCTCGCCCGGCTGAACGTGGAGATCGTCACCGATCGGATCGTCGAGATCGACGAGACGACGCTGCGACTGGACTCCGGAACCACCCTCGGTTCCGACCTCACCCTCTGGGCGATCGTCTCCGCGGTCCCCGAACTGGCCGCTCGCAGCGGACTCGCCGTGGACGCCCACGGTCGTGCGCTGGTCGACGAGAGCCTGCGTAGCGTCACCGATCCTCGTGTGTTCGCCGTCGGGGACTGCGCGGCCGTTCCCGGCATGCGCATGGCCTGCGCCACGGCAGCACCACAGGGCGCGCACGCGGCCGATACGCTGGCCAGGATGATCGAAGGACGTGAGCCGCGGCCGTTCTCGATGGGGTACGCCGGGCAGGGAATGAGCCTGGGGCGACGCGACGCCGTGCTGCAGGCGACCGATCGCTCGGACAGGGCGGGCCGGTTGTTCTTCGGTGGACGTCTTGCCGCCCGCACCAAGGAACTCGTCAGCCGCTACGCCGCCTATGCCGCCCGCACCGGCAACAGCGTGTGGATGAGAGGCCCGAAGCGGTGACCCGGGCTCACGAGGACACCTTCACCGAGAACCGGCGACTGCTGTTCTCGATCGCCTACGAGATCCTCGGCTCGGTGGTCGACACCGAGGACGTCCTGCACGACAGCTACCTGCGCTGGCGCGGAGTCGACCTGGCGCTGATCGAGAACCCGCGCGCCTACCTCGCGCAGATCGTCACGCGGCAGGCGCTGGGTGTGCTGCGGTCCGCAGCGGGCAGACGCGAGACCTACATCGGGCCGTGGCTGCCCGAACCGCTGGCCACCGAGGCCGAGGGCGGGGTCGAGCATGTGCTCACCGGCGAGGCGGTGAGCACCGCGATGCTGCTCGTGCTGGAAACCCTCACGCCGGTGCAGCGCGCGGTGTTCGTGCTGCGCGAGGTGTTCGCGTTCGACTACGCAGAAATCGCGGCCGCGGTGGACAAATCCGAAGCCGCTGTGCGGCAGCTGAACCGGCGCGCTCGCGACCGGGTGCACGCGGCGCGCCACACCGCCATCGCGACTCCCGCCCAGGCCCGGTCGGTGGTCGAGAGGTTCGCGATCGCGGCAGCCACCGGGAATGTGCAAGCGCTGATGGACGTGCTCGCGCCCGAGGTGGTGTTCCTCGGTGACGGCGGTGGTGTGGTGAACGCGGTCCGCAGGCCCGTGCGTGGCCAGGACAAGGTGGCCCGGCTGGTCATCGGGTTGCTCACCAAGGGGCAGCGGCTCGGTGCGGTGGGCACGCACTTCGGCGTCTACAACGCGATGCCCTCGATCCTGGCGACCGTCGACGGTGTGCTCGACCAGGTGACCTCCATCGAGGTCACCGACGGTCGGATCACCGCGATCTACTCCATGCGCAACCCCGAAAAGCTCAGTGCTGTGCGGGTTCCCGAGTGAGCACCCCCGGGGTGATCCGGTCGGGTGGGCGAGCACACAGGCCGCGACAGCAGACGCCTCTCGACCTCGCGCTGTCCGCACGCTACGCTTCTATCTATACGTAACCGTATAACGGAGGTTCGGCATGGCACTTCCCCCTGGTCAGCGGGCGATCGACGGCTTCCCCCGGTTCGGCACACACCTCCATCACCCACCGCCACCGGTTCCCGCGAATCCGGTGATCGAGGTCGGCGGGGCGCTGACGGAGCCGTTCACGCTCTCCATGACCGACCTCGCCCAGCTGCCGCGCCTGGAGTTGAAAGCAGACTTCCACTGCGTGGCCGGGTGGACTGCCACCGACCTGCTGTGGTCGGGCGTCGCGTTGGCCACGCTCTATCGCCTGCGGGTGGAACCGCTGCTCGCGCCGGGTGTTTCGATCAGCCACGTCGTGTTCGCAGGCCTCGACGGGTACCAGTCGATCGCGTTGATCGACGACGCGCTGGCCGAGGACGTGCTCATCGCCGACCGGCTCGACGGGCAGCCGCTCACCAGCGACCACGGCGCTCCGCTTCGACTGGTGAGCCCCGGTCAATACGGGTTCGTCAACACAAAGCACCTGTGCCGCATCGAATTCCGCACCACGCCGCCCGTCGACCCGGACAAGTGGTCACCGCTCGCGGCGCACCAGCGGGCACGCGCCTGGAAGGAGGAGCGTCATCGTTACCTGCCGGGACGCGTGGTCCGCCCGATCTACCACACGCTGATCGGGCCGATCCGCCGGATGAGCGCCCGCGGGAGCACCGACCGAACTCCGTGAGCCCGCACGCCGACACCGTGCCGGACGGCTCGCCTCAGTCCCCCAGCAGCTTCTTCTGCACCTTGCCCATCGCGTTACGCGGGAGCGCGTCGACGAAGCGGACTTCCCGCGGGCGTTTGTGGGCCGAAAGCTGTTCGCCCACATAGGCGGTCAGTTCGACACCGAGTGCGTCGGAACCGCCGTCGCGCGCAACGACGAAGGCCACGATCCGCTGACCGAGATCGTCGTCGGGCAGCCCGACCACGGCGACCTCGGCGACCGCCGGATGCCCGAGCAGCGCAGTCTCGATTTCTCCCGCGCCGATGCGGTACCCGCCGGATTTGATGAGGTCGATCGACTCGCGCCCGACGATGCGATGGAACCCGTCGGCATCGATCACAGCCACGTCACCGGTGCGGAACCAGCCGTCCTCGGTCCAGTCCCGCGCGGTGGCCTCCGGCCGATTCAGATACCCGTCGAACAGCATCGGTCCGCGAACCTGCAGGCCACCGATACTCACACCGTCGTGCGCGACGGGCTCGCCGGCTTCGTCGCGCAGCCTGGTCTCCACCCCGCGCACCGCGGTGCCGACCCAGCCCGGCCTGCGCTCGCCGTCGGCGCGGGTGGACAGCGTGATCATCGTTTCGCTCATCCCGTAGCGCTCCACCGGCGCCTGCCCGGTGAGCTCGGCCAGCTTCTCGAACACCGGCACCGGCAGCGGCGCGCTGCCCGAGACCAGCAGCCGCGCCTTCCCGAGTTCTTTCGCCAGTTCAGGCTTTTCGACCACCCGCGACCACACGGTCGGCACGCCGAAGTACAGGGTGCCGCCCGCCGCGGCGTAGGCCTCGGGTGTCGGCTTGCCGGTGTGGATCACCGGACTACCGACCCGCAGCGGGCCGAGCAGCCCGAGGATCAGCCCGTGCACGTGGAACAGCGGAAGTCCGTGTACCAGGGTGTCTTTCCACGTCCACTCCCACGCCTCGGCCAGCGCGTCGAGCCCCGCGGCGATCGCACCGCGGCTGAGCATCACGCCCTTGGGCGGCCCCGTGGTACCCGAGGTGTAGAGGATGAAGGCGATCGCCGTCGGGTCGGGTTCGGGGTAGGTGTGCCACGACCGCGCGTGCAGCCGCACCGGCACCACCGGCAGATCCGCGTCCGCCGGCGCCGGGCCCAGCCAGGCCTGCGCACCGGAATCGCGCAGGATGTGCTCGCGCTCGGCGGCACCGGCGTCCGGCGGCACCGGAACCACGGTCACACCCGCGATCAGGCAACCGACCACGGCGATCACGGTGCGCAAGGTCGGTTCGGCCAGCACCGCGACACGGTCGGCGCGGGCGATGCGTTCGGCCACCGAGGTTGCCGAACCCAGCAGATCACTGCGCGAGACGGTGGCATCATCGATAGTGACGGCGTCGGGAATGTCATCCCCGGCGGCGACGGCGGCCGGATTCAGCGAAGCGAGAAGCAGCGGCGGACCATAGAGCATTCGTCAACGCTAACGCGACACGATTCGACGCTCGCCGCCGCCGTTCCGTTGACACCCCGGCGACAGAGTGAGACATTCAACCAACAACTCTCTCAAGTTCTCTTTGATGAAAACGGGGTCAACGATGACCATCCTGTCGCGCTCGCGTTCGCGTTCGCAGAAGTCCGGACCGGCACCTTTCGACATTCGCGACTACATCGACGGAGCCGCGGCCTTCTACGGCGCGACGGCCAATGTGATCATGCAGCTCAGCCTGCCTCCGGTCGGCTACGGCGTCGCGGAATCGACAGTGCACAGCGGCAGCATCATGGTGCACCCGGTGAAACGCACCCGGACCACGCTCACCTACCTGGCGGTGGCGCTGATGGGCACCGACGCCGACCGCGCCGCCTACCGCACCGCGATCAACGGCGTGCACCGCCACGTCCACTCCACCGCCGACAGCCCCGTGAAGTACAACGCCTTCGACAAGGACCTGCAGTTGTGGGTGGCGGCGTGCCTGTACTGGGGTTCGGTGGACTTGGTGGCGCGCCTGTTCGGCCCCACCGACGACACCACCGCCGACACCTTCTACGGCTACGCCCATCGCCTCGGCACCACCCTCCAGGTCCCCAGGGAGATGTGGCCCGCCGACCGCGCCGCCTTCGATGTCTACTGGACCACCCACCTCGCCCAGACCACCGTCGACTCCACCATCAAGGCCTACTTCGACGACCTGCTGGACCTGAAAATGCTCCACCCGCTCCTGCGCCCGGGCTTGGCCCGCTTCCACCGCTGGTTCACCACCGGGCTGCTCCCCCAGCACCTGCGCGACGAACTCGACCTGCCCTGGACCTCCGCCGACGAGCGCACCCTGAACCGCCTGATGCGCGCCACCGGCAACGTGTCGGTCCGGCTACCCCGCCCGATCCGCAACTTCCCGTTCAACGTGGCCCTCGCCGACATGCGCCGCCGTCAGCGCCGGGGCAAGCCATTGGTCTAGACGCCGCGGGGCGCACCCACGTCAGAAGGGGGCTTGCCGCCACCAGTCGTCGCGGGCCTGCTCGAAGGAATGCCCCGGCCACGACACCTCGACCACCGAGTTCGCGCTGAACACGTTGCCGCGCTGCCTGGCCGCGAGCGTGAACGGCGCGGCGGGGTCGCGCGGGCGATAGGCGGCCAGGCTCGTGTGGTGCAGCTCGCGCTGGGCGTCTTCGGTGGTGTGCCGGGTGAGGTAGGCGTCCACGTCGGCGGCATTCGGGTATTCGGTGTACCAGGCGATGAGACCGTCGGCGTCGGTGCAGGTGATCTGCCGCAGTGGCGCCGGGTCGCCCGGCAGCACCACCAACGACGGTGTCGCGAAACAGCTCGCGTCCCGCCAGCCGCGCCCGGTCGGCCCCGACGCGATCAACTCGGTGAACCCCGACGCGACCGACCCGTGCGCTCCCCAGGTCGGCGGCGGCGCAACCCGATTGGGCCGGACGAACTTCCAGTAGATCGCGCCGACGCCCACCACGCCGACCCCGGCGACCATCGCGAGCACGAGCAGGCTCACCGCCAGTACCCGCCATCGCGACGAGACAGCCCGCGGTGGCTGCCGACCTGACGGCCCACGGCCGAGGTGTCCCGGCAACGAGACATGATCGGACGCGGGCGGTGTGGCTCCAGGGCGCGCAACAGGCTCGGCCCCGAGCCGTCCCCGTCCAGGGCTCCCGGCTGCGGCCGGTGACGCGGGGTACGGCGGGGAGGCGACGAGGGTGGGGTTCATCGAACTCGCATCGGCATTCGCCTGCCGGTGTTCCCGGTCGGACAGCAGCCCCGCCCCCGGACTGATCGCCACCCGGCCGACGACCCCCATGGAACTACGGCTGTCGCCGTTGTGCGCGGTCCCACGGGTCACTGATGCCGCCTGCGCGATCGCCTCCGACGCCGCGAGCGCGAATTCCGCACAGCTGCCGTATCTCTCGTCGGGGTCCTTGGCCAGCACCGTGGCGATGACCGCGTCGATACCGGGCGGCAGATCACCGATCACCGCGGACGCGCGCGGGGCAGGCTTCGTCAGATGGGCGGCGACGACCGCGCCGGGATTGTCCGCGGGAAAGGGGCTTTCGCCGGTGAGCAGGGCGAACAGGGTGCAGCCCAGGGAGTACTGATCGGAGCGGTGGTCGACCGGCGCACCCGAGAGTTGTTCCGGGGACGCGTAAGCGAGGGTGGCGAGGAAGGCGCCGGTGCGGGTGAGCTGGCGGGCGTCGCCGCGTAGCCGGGCGATACCGAAGTCGGTGAGCAGCACGCGGTCACCGGAGCGGGTGGGGGTCAGCAAGATGTTGGCGGGCTTCACATCTCGGTGCAGCACGCCGCGATCGTGGGCGTAGTCCAGCGCTTCGGCAGTCTGGGTGATGATGCCCACCGCTCGCGCCGGATCCATCGGCTCGCGGCGGAACACCGCCGCGTCGGTGCCGTCGACGTACTGCATGGAGATCCACATCAGCCCGTCTTCGACTCCGCGATCGAGCACCGACACGATGCCGGGATGGTCCAGGTGCGCCGACACATCGGCCTCACGCTCGAATCTGCCGCGCACCTCGTGATCCGAATACAGTTCGCGATTGAGCAGTTTCAGCGCGACCCGACGCGGCAGACGCGGATGCGCCGCCAGATAGACGGTGCCCATTCCGCCCCGGCCGAGCAGCCGGTCGATTCGATACCCCGCGAACACCGCGCCCGCCTCGAACTCCACCCCGTGCATTTCGTGCAAGCCTTTCGATCCCGTGTCGCGTCACCCGCCCGACGCCCGGGGTTGTGTTCAGCTCAGGACAGGCGTTCGGCAGCCTGGGCGACGCGCTCGTCGGTGGCGGTCAGTGCGATGCGCACGTGTTCCGGCGAACGGGGACCGTAGAAATCGCCGGGGGCGGCAAGGATTCCGCGTTCGGCGAGCCAGTCGAGGGTCACCCGGCAGGGTTCGCCGCGGGTGGCCCACAGATACAGCCCGGCTTCGGAGAAGTCGATGCGAAAACCCGCCTGCCGCAAAGCATTTCGGAGAATCTCACGGCGGGCGCGGTAGCGCTCGCGCTGCTCGGCCTCGTGCACGTCGTCGCTGAGCGCGGCGGTCATCGCGGCCTGGATCGGGAACGGCATGATCATGCCGGAGTGCTTGCGCACCTCGAGCAGTTCGGCCACCAATTCCGGGTCACCGGCGAGGAAACCGGCGCGGTAGCTGGCCAGGTTCGACGTCTTCGACAGGGAGTGGATAGCCAGCAGGCCGGTGTGGTCGCCGTCGCAGACGCGCGGGTCGAGGATCGACACGGCCTCGCCCTCCCAGGTGAGACCCAGGTAGCACTCGTCGGAGGCGACGATCGCGCCGCGCTCGCGAGCGAAGGCCACCACCTTGCGCAGGTGCTCGACGGGCAGCACCTTGCCGGTGGGATTCGAGGGCGAGTTCACGAAGATCAGCGCCGGATTCTGCGGACCGATCTGGGTGAGACCGTCCGCGCGCCACGGCTTCGCGCCCGCCAGCAGCGCGCCGACCTCGTAGGTCGGGTAGGCGATCTCGGGGATCACCACCAGATCGTTCGGGCCGACACCGAGCAGGCGCGGCAGCCCGGCGATGAGTTCCTTGGTGCCGATCACCGGGAGCACCGCCGCCGGGTCGACACCGGTGACGCCGAATCTGCGCGCCAACGCGGCGACGGCGGCGGAGCGCAGCTCAGGGGTGCCGTGCGTGGTCGGATAACCCGGAACGGCCGCCACCGAACTCAGCGCGGCCCGGATCACCGGATCGACCGGGTCCACCGGCGTACCGACGGACAGATCGACCAGACCACCGGGATGAGCGGCCGCCTTCTGTTTCACCGCGGCGATGGTGTCCCACGGGAAATCAGGCAGCAGGCTGCTCACACGGCTTCGGGTAGGCACCCCTGCGCTCACTCTTCGGCCATCGGGGGCAGCGCCTTGATGAAGGCGGGGTCGTAATCGACCACACCGACCTTGGTCGCGCCGCCGGGGGATCCCAGCTCGTTGAAGAAGTCGACGTTGGCGTTGATGTAACCGCTCCACTGGTCCGGAGTGTCGTCCTCGTAGAAGATCGCCTCCACGGGGCAGACCGGCTCACACGCACCACAGTCCACGCACTCGTCGGGTTGGATGTAGAGCATGCGACCGCCCTCGTAGATGCAATCCACGGGGCATTCCTCGATGCACGCCTTGTCCTTCACGTCAACGCACGGTTCAGCGATGATGTACGGCACTGCCGTTCTCCTAGTCTGTCCTCACCTGCGGTGGTACTCCGCCCACGCAACCCTAGCGTGATCCCGACCCCAGGCCCAGGTCAGCCTGCCCTAACCGGTACGGGTCACACCCTTGCCGACCCGGTCCACGCGCCGCGGACCCGTCCGGATCGCCCGGTCGACCGACAGTCGGCGAGGGGGACCGGGTTTCACCCTTTACCTGCGCAACGCGGAGGCCTAAATTTGATCTCGGAAATCGTTGCACACAGCGGATCCCCTCGCGTCACGGAGACCGCGCGACGAAGGGAACCGTTATGAGTACAGCGCAGGAGCGTGCGGCGGCGCTGGATCTGGTAGCCCGGCTGAAATCGTCATATCCCGAGCTTCCGGACGCGCCGACGCCGGATCTGATCGATCACCACCGCCTGTGGGCATATCTGAAAACCGACCACGATGTGGGCGGTGAGCCCGACGTCGCGATGGTGTACGAGAACAAGCAGTACGAGATGTGGGAGCACTACACCTATGTGATCTGCGAGGTGCTCGCCTGGCGTGGGATCTGGCTCTCCGAGGAGCGCCGCCGCATCGGCAACGTCGATCTCGGGCGCGCGATGTATCTCGGGCTGCCGTATTACGGCAGATGGCTGCTCGCCGTCGCGCGGGTCCTGGCCGAGAAGCACCACATCGGCCTGACCGAACTGAGTGAACGAATGGTCGAGGTCAAGGCACGCTACGAGGGCGGTCTGGCCGGGAAGACGTTGACGGCCGAGCCGAAGTTCGAGGGCGACGGCTCGCGGGTCGAGCGCAATCGTCATCACCTCGCGGCGGTGGGCAAGGGCGATCCGCAGGTGTTCGCCGGCGCGGCGGGCCGGGCGCGCTTCGAGGTCGGCGACCTCGTCGTGGTCCGGGAACTGCCCGCGCTGTTCTACACCCGCACGCCGGAGTACGTGCGCGGCGCGGTGGGCCAGATCGCCGCGCTCGCCTACGAGAGTCCGGCACCCGAGGACGAGACGTGGGATCGGCCGGACGCGCAGCCCGAGTGGTTCTACGTCGTCGAGTTCCACCTGTCGACGCTGTGGCACGGCTACACCGGGATCGGCACCGACCTCTTACGCACCGAGATCCCCGAACGCTGGCTCGAACCCGCCACCCAGTCCGATCATCTTGCCCAGAAGGGGAGTTCATGACCGGCCATGATCACGACCACGAACACGAACGCACAGTTGCTCCGATGGTCGACGAGGTCACCGATTTCGAAGTGCTCGAGATCGCGTTGCGCGAGCTGTGTATCGAGAAGGGCATCTTCACCGCCGAGGAACACCGGCGGTTCACCGAATTCGCCGAACAGATCGGTCCCACACCCGCTGTCCACCTGGTGGCCAGAGCCTGGCTCGATCCCGACTTCAAGGCGCTCGCGCTCGCCGAACCGATGACCGCGAGCAAGGAGGTCGGGGTGGATTGGCTCGAGCCCACCGGCTTCGGCACACCGAGCGACTTCACCGCGTTCTCCATTCTCGAAGACACCCCCACGCTGCACCACGTGATCGTGTGCGCGCTGTGTTCGTGCTATCCACGACCGATTCTGGGCAACTCCCCCGAGTGGTATCGCACGCCGAATTACCGGCGTCGCATGGTGCGCTGGCCACGCCAGGTGCTCTCCGAGTTCGGACTCGATCTACCGGCGGATGTCGCGGTGCGCGTGCAGGATTCGAACCAGAAGCATCGGTTCATGGTGATGCCGCAGCGGCCCGCGGGCACCGACGACTGGAACGAGGACCAGCTCGCCGAGATCATCACCCGCGACTGCTTGATCGGGGTCGCGCTGCCCAAGCCGGGCGTGACCACGAATGTCGTCACCCACACCCGACCGGCCATCCACCCGGCGACCTAGGAGCGGAACCGATGAGCACCCACGACATCGCCACGCTGCGAGCCATCGTCGACCGCGACCAGGTGTGGCCGCGCATGGCCGCCGCCTACGGAGTCGCCAACCTTGTGCCGCCGTGGAAGACCAGCCTCGACGGTCTCTGCGACGCGCTCGATCACGCGCACTGCGCGGCGCCGATCCCGAATTTCCAGGACCGGCGCGACGACGAGGACTCGCTGTCGGCGACCGTGTATCCCAGCCTGCCCTACCCCGAGAACCAGCTCGTCGCCCTGGCACATTCACTCCTGACGCGCGGCATCATCGACGAGAAGGAGCTGCGGGAGCGGCTCGCCAGCGTTCGGGCCCGGCTGGAAGCCTGAACTCAGCCGATCGAGAGCGGCAGCGGCACCGGCTTGGCATCCACCCGACCGTATGTCGTGGTGCGCTCACGCACCGGGCGCGCGATCCCCGCCGCGATCTCGGTGAGCTCGGCGACGGTCTTGGCCGAACCGTGTTGGGAGCCCGCCATCCGGGAGATCGTTTCCTCCATCAAGGTGCCGCCGAGATCGTTGGCGCCGCCGGAGAGCATGGCCTGGGTGCCCAGGGTCCCCAGCTTCACCCAGCTGGTCTGGATGTTGTGGATACGACCGTGCAGCATGATGCGGGCCAGCGCGTGGACCGCACGGTTGTCACGGTTGGTCGGACCGGGTCGGGCCGCGCCCGCCAGGTAGAGCGGAGCGCTCTGGTGCACGAACGGGAGCGGAACGAACTCGGTGAACCCACCCGTCTCGTCCTGGATGCCGCGCAGGACACGCAGGTGTCCGACCCAGTGCTTCGGGTTGTCCACATGGCCGTACATCATCGTCGAGCTCGACGGGATGCCCAGTTCGTGGGCGGTCGTGATGACCTCGATCCAGGCGGAAGTGGGGAGCTTGCCCTTGGTGAGCACCCAGCGCACCTCGTCGTCGAGGATTTCCGCGGCCGTTCCGGGGATCGAGCCCAATCCGGCCTCTTTCAGCGCCGAGAGCCAGTCGTGAATGCTCTGGCCCCCGCGCGAGGCGCCGTTGACGATTTCCATCGGGCTGAACGCGTGCACATGCATCGACGGAACGCGCGCCTTGATCGCCCGGACCAGGTCGGCGTAGCCGGTAACGGGAAGTTCGGGGTCGATACCGCCCTGCATGCAGATCTCGGTGGCGCCGTCGACGTGTGCTTCCCACGCGCGATCGGCGACCTCGTCGGTGCTGAGGGTGAAGGCGTCGGCATCGCCCTTGCGCTGGGCGAAAGCGCAGAAGCGACAGCCGGTGTAGCAGATATTGGTGAAGTTGATGTTGCGGTTGACGACGTAGGTGACCTCGTCGCCGGAAACCTCGCGCCGCAGCGAATCAGCCAGTGCGGCAACGGCTTCCATATTCGCGCCGTCGGCGGTGGCGAGCGCGAGATATTGGTCGTCGGTGAGTCCCGCCGGGTCGTTCTCGGCGGCGCGCAGGGCGTCGAGCACCTCGGAGTCGAGGCGCTCGGGTGCGATGACGGCCAGGTCGCGGGCGTGCTCGCGGATCGTCTCCCAGTCGCCGAACGCCCCGACCACCTCTTGCCCGAGCCCGGAATCACTGCGGCTGTCGGTGTTTCGGCCCTCGGTGTCGATAGCGGTGTTCAGGTCGACGCGGCCGACAGAGTCCCATGACTCGTCGGGTTCCTGCCAGGGCAGCCCGACCGGCATGGCATCAGGCCTGGCCAACCCGGTCGCGGGGTCGGTGAGCGCGTCGACGTGCGCACCGATGCGCGGGTCGATCCACGGGTGGCCCGCGCGCACGTATTTCGGGTGCGCCGAGGTACGTTCGACGAGGGTGAACCCGGCCGCCTCGGTGATCTCGCGCAGCGTATCGAGGTTCGGCCACGGGCGTTCGGGGTTGACATGGTCGACAGTCACCGGCGACACCCCGCCCCAGTCGTCGATTCCCGCCTCGATCAGCGCCCGGCAATCACTGTGCGACACCAGGTTCGGTGGCGCCTGCACCGGAACGTCGGGGCCGAGCAGCAATCTCGTCACCGCGACCGTGGCCAGGAATTCCGCCACCCCGGCGTCGGGCACATCACGCATGGCGGTGTCGTCCTTGGCCCGGAAGTTCTGCACGATCACTTCCTGGATGTGCCCGAATTCCCGGTGCTGCTTGCGAATCGCCATGATCGACTCGGCGCGCTCGGTGAGATTCTCGCCGATGCCGACCAGAATGCCGGTGGTGTAGGGCACCGAGAGCCTGCCCGCGTCGGTGATCGAACGCAGCCGGACCGCGGGATCCTTGTCGGGGCTGCCGTAATGGCATTCGCCCTTGTCGGTGAACAGCCTGGTGGCCGTGGTTTCGAGCATCATGCCCATGGACTGGGCCACCGGCTTGAGGCGCGAGATCTCGTTCCAGCTCATCACCCCGGGATTCAGATGGGGCAGCAGACCGGTCTCCTCGAGCACGAGGATGGAGACGGCGCGCAGGTAGTCGAGGGTGGAGTCGTAGCCGCGTTCGTCGAGCCACTGAGCGGCCTCGGGCCAGCGGTCCTCCGGCCGGTCACCGAGGGTGAACAGCGCTTCCTTGCAGCCCAGTGCGGCACCCTGTCGGGCGATCTCGAGCACCTCGTCGGGTTCGAGGAACATGCCCTTGCCCTCGGCGCGCAGCTTGCCCGGCACGGTGACGAACGTGCAGTAGTGGCATTTGTCCCGACACAGCTTGGTGAGCGGAATGAACACATTGCGCGAGTAGCTGATGGTGCGTGGACGCCCCGCCGACTCCAGACCCGCGTCCCGAACCCTGGCCGCGCTCGCGCACAGGTCGACGAGGTCGTCGCCGGTCGCGTGCAGCAGGACGGTGGCTTCGTCGACATTCAAGGTGACGCCGTCACGGGCCCGGCGCAGTGCTCGACGCATCGCGGCGGGACTCGGCGGCGGCATCGGAACGCTCGGCTTCGGAAGATCGCTCACCCCGTCGATCATGCGCTACTTCTCTCCCGGACGTGTGGTCGGCTGCTCACGGGCCCGCGGCGGGCGCGGCGTGGTCGTCCTTGTCCGGCGACAACCTCCCCCGTGACCGCACATATTCCCGACGGGGTGAACTCGTCGCGCGCGCATGGAACCATGGGCAGCATGTCGCTGCCACGCTCCACCATCCTGGCCGAACCGGCCTGGCGTCCGAGTCCCAAGGCCAAGCTGCTGTGGGCATCGGAGAACGCGATATCGGTGGTGGTTCTGTTCGTCGCGCTCGCGGTGTGGGCGGTGTTCGACGGGGACCGTCGTGGGTGGCAGGTGCTCGTCGGACTGGTGCTCGTAGCGCTCGCGGTGGTCGCCGTCGTGGTGGTTCCCCGGTGGCGGTACGCGGTGCATCGTTGGGAGGTCACCGACGAGGCCGTGTACACGCGGGTGGGATGGCTGGATCAGGAGTCGCGGGTGGCGCCGATCTCGCGCGTGCAGACCGTGGACACCGAGCGGGGGCCGCTGGAACGGATGCTGGGGCTGGCGACTGTCACGGTGACCACCGCGTCGTCGGCGGGGGCGGTGAAGATCGGTGCGCTCGATCTGGCGGTGGCCGAGGAAACGGTGCTGCGATTGACCGCTGTCGCCGCGCAACATCGCGGAGACGCGACGTGACCCAGCCCGAGACCGACTGGCAGCGCCTGGATCCGCGCATGCTGCTGGTGTATCCGGTCACCGAGATCGTGAAATACATTCCGGTATTGCTCGGCACAGTCATTGTCGGCACCACCAGCGGCAACCCGCTGTGGAGTTTGATTCCGGTGACGCTGGTCGCCGCGTTCGGTGTCGCACGGTGGTTCACCACCTCCTACCGGATCGATGCCGACCACGTGCAGTTGCGCAGCGGGATCGTGCAGCGCCGGAAGTTGTCGGTGCCGCGTCCGCGGATTCGGTCGGTGGATGTGGAAGCTGATCTGCTGCACCGGGTTCTGGGTTTGGCGGTGCTGGCGATCGGCACCGGGAAGCAGACCGACAAGGGCGAGGAATTCAAGCTCGACGCGCTCGATACCAGCCAGATTCCGGCCCTGCGCGCCGCATTGCTGTCGCACACTGCGCAACACGCGCCCGCGTATGTCGATGCCGTTGGGATGTCGCATGTTTCGTCACCGGAGGCGAGCACGGAGCCGGGGGTAGAGATCGGGCACTGGCAACCGGCCTGGGTGCGGTACGCGCCGTTGTCGCTGACCGGGCTCGCCATCTTCGCGCCGATCCTGGGTCTCGCGGCTCAGTACGGATTCATCGAGGTGATCTCGAACAGCGCTGTGGTGCGCGAACTCGGCGACGACAGCACGGCCGGCGTCGCCCTGGTCGTCGTGGCGCTGACGGTGCTGTCGCTTGTCCTGGTGAGCCTGGCCGCGTGCGCCCAGTACCTCGCCACCTGGTTCGGCCTGCGTGTGCACGACAACGGCGCCACGCTGCACCTGCGCCACGGACTGTTCACCACCCGCCAGATCACCCTCGATCTGGCGCGCTTCCGCGGCGCCACCCTCAGCGAACCGCTCCTGCTGCGCGCCGCCAACGCCGCCCAGCTGGAGATGATCATGACCGGCGAGAACCCCCGCCAGAAGATCCTCCCCCAGGCCCCACGCACCGCCGTCGAACGCACCCTCGACGAACTCCTGCGCACCCGCCGCCGACCCCACGCGGACGCAGCGGGGAGCACCACGCCGGTCTCGGCATGGGCACGAGGCGACGAGTCCACACCGGCCGACTCCGAGCACGACCACTCGCCTGGTCTGGCAGCGATCTCGCTCGACAATGCCGCGACAGCGCCGAGTTCATCGCCCCGGGCCGGTGCCTCGACCGCCCACGGTCCGACCGAATCGCCGACACCGCAGCCGATCACCGGTGCCACCCTCGGCACCATCGACTTGTACCGGCACGGCCCCGCCGCCCGCCGACGCCGTTACACCCGGGCCACGTGGCCTGTCGGAGCGGTGGTCGTCGCCATGGTGGCCGTCGTGCTCGCCGGCGGTCACGTCCCCTCGTGGACCTGGACGTTCCCGGTGGTCTTCGCCCTCGCGACGGCCGCACTCGCCGAAGACCGCTACCGGGGCCTCGGGCACCGCGTGTTGCCCGGCACCACCGGACCGACCTGGCTGATCACCCGCCGAGGCAGCCTCGATCGCAATCGCGACTGCCTCGAAGCGCCGGGGGTCATCGGATGGACAGTGCGCCAGAGCTTCTGGCAGCGCCGCGCCGGGCTCGCCACCGTCGTCGCGGCCACCGCGGCGGGCAAGAAGGCCTACCTCGTGGTCGACATCCCGATCGACCAGGCCGCCACCCTGATCGAAGCGGTGACACCGGGCCGACTCGGCACACGCTGACCGAGGCGACAGTCCGGCGAGCTACTGGCTCACGTTCGAGCGGTAATACAGGTATCCCGCCGGCGCGAGCACACCGCACGCGAGCAGCAGCAGGGTACGGCCGTCGCTGCCGAGCATGACGTCGCCGCCGGGCCCGCGTGAGGCGCACACCAGGAAACCGAAGACCCACACCACGATCGGGGCGAAGGCGAAGCCGATCCGGTCGGTCACCGATTCCATGCCGTAGACCAGGGCCACGTTGATCGGAGCGGCCAGCAGCGCCACCGCCGGAAATGCCACCGAGCCGAGATAGGTGGGCAGGAACAGCACTTCGACGGCCAGGGTGATCAGCGCGTCGACGAACAGCAGCGCGACGATGAGTCCCGAGAGCAGCGGATCCGGCAGGCCTGGCATACGCGAGATCCGCAGCACGGCGGTGGGCTGATCGTGATCGGTCACCATGGGCGTGAGTCTATTCGGCACAGGCCGGGCAATGCTCAGGCGAGACCGGCGAACAGGTCGTGCTCGAAACCGTCGGCACCCACCTCACCGCGCGCACCCCGGACCAGTGTGAACTGTTCCTCCGGCAGCACCGGCAGCGCGATATTGTTCGACAGGGCGAATTCCCGGCCACTCGGCGCGACGGTGACCTGGGTGGCGTGCGCGCGCATGGCGGCGCGCTTGGCCGCGACCACATTCGAGACGTCGACCACGGTGGTCACCCCGCTCGTGGACATGGCCGCCAACTCGGCCTCGACCGGCAATCGCCAGCCCGCGGGCAGCGCGCCGGGCAGTTCGTCGACCGTGCGGCGGGCCAGCGCGGCGGTGTGCTGGCGCAACAGGTCGCCGTCGGTGACGGTCCAGTAGAACTTCGGGACATCCCAGCCCTGCTCGCCGGCCGCCGCGACCGCCGCGGTGGTGATCTCGTGCGCGCGGATGTGGTCGGGATGGCCGTAGCCGCCGCGCGGGTCGTAGGTGACCACCACCCGGGGCCGCAGCTCGAGGATCACCGCGACCAGCTCGTCGACCGCGGCCGTGCCGGAGTTCACGAAAGCGCGAGGGTGCTCCGCCGACGGCGTGCCCGCCATCCCGGAATCGCGCCACCGACCGGGGCCACCGAGGAACCACGGCTCGGTCACGCCCAGCGCGGACAGCGCGGCGGTGAGTTCGCCGATGCGGTATCCGCCGAGCTGGTCGGCTTCGGCGGCGACCAGGCGGGACCACCGTTCGCCGATGACCTCACCCTCCTCGCCGAGCGTGCACGTCACCACGGTCACCGGGACCCCACGGCTGCGGTAATGGGCGATAGTGCCGCCCGTGGTGAGGGTTTCGTCGTCGGGGTGCGCGTGGACGAGGAGCAGTCCGCCGGTTTCGGTCATCGTGCCCACCGCCGTTCACCTGGTATCCGGATGACCGGCGACCGGTCGGGGTTCGTCACGGGATCCTCCGCCACTGCGCGGTATCGCCGAAGATGCCGACCTGGATCGCACCCGAGAGCGAGACCCCGTCGACGCGCGGACCGGCCGCCGCGACGACGTTGTCCTGCATGATCGGCAGCACCGTGGCGAGCTCCCACAGTCGCGGCTCGGCTTCGGCCAGTACCCGAGGCACCTCGACACCGCGCAGGGCCTCATCGATCGAGAACTGCAGTCCCGGATCGCACACGCCGCCGATATTGCTGGGCGCCTTGCGATAGGCCTCGGCCGCGACCAGCGCGGGACCTTCGACACCGGCCGGTTCGACCGGCGGACATCCGTAGCGGGAAGCCAGTGCGGTGCCCGGATCCCCGCCCGCCAATTCCCAGCCGACGATGGCGTCGATCGAGGACTCGGTCAGGTATTTGCCGTACAGCTCTTCGGCGGCCAGCCCGCGCACGGTGGCTTCGATTCCGGCACTGCGCAATTGGTCGGCGGCGGTGTTGGCGACGGCCAGCGCCGACGCGTCCTCGCTGACAGCGCCGATCCGCACCGACAGCCCCTTGCCGTTGCGCGCCAGCGAACGCGGCTGCGGTGCGGGCGAGGTGGGCGAACCGGTCTGCGGCGTCTCCGGCGCGCGGCCGAAACCGGCCTCGGCCAGCAGCGCGAACGCTTCGTCGGCGGCCATCCGCGGCGGCGCGGTAGGCACGTAGTCGGGGCTCGACGGCGGAAGTACTTGCGCGCGTGCCGGTTCCACCCACCCACCGGTCTGCGCGCCGACGGTGGCCAGCAGGGCCGGGTCGAGCAACGCGAGCACCGCCTTGCGGACCCGGACGTCGGCGAGGTCGCCGGAGCGACCGTTGAGCGCGAGTTGCAGTTCGCGCGCCTGCGGCATGATCGTGGTCCGCACCGAGGGGATCGCGGCCAGTTGCGCCTGGGTCGCCACGCCGCCGTGCACGAGGGCCATCTGCGCGTCGCCGGTGCGCAGCGACTCGGCCAGCTGCGACGGCGTGCCGCCACGACGGAACAGGATCTGATCCGGGGCGGCCGGGGTGCCCCAGAAGCGGTCGTTGCGTTCGAGCAGTATCTCGTCGCGCCCTCGGTCGACCGACTTGATGGTGAAGTTGCCGCCCGACACCGGGATCTCCTCGACCAGGGCGCTGGTGAACCCGCCCGGCGAATCCTTCACCAGATGCGAGGGCAGCAGATTCGAGAACAGTTCGCGCCAGGCCGGATACGGCTGGGTCAGCGTCACGGTGACCGTCTTGCCGCCACCGGAGGACGCCACATCCGAGATCAGCCGGTAGCCGGCCGGGTCCACCACGCCGGGCTGGCTGATCATCTGCTGCCACAGGAACCGGAAATCCTCGGCCGCGATGGGAGCTCCGTCGGACCAGTTGGCCTGGTTGCGCAAGGTGTAGGTGATGGTGAAGGGTTCCTGGGCCGTCACATCGGCCGACACGATCAGCGAGGCGTCGGGCACCCAGTCGACCAGCCCGGAATGCACCGGACTCGGCGCGGCCCGGAACGGGCTCGGCAACACCATCGAGCTCACCGCGCTGGTCGCGGGCGACTGATCCGAGCGCAGATGCGGATTGAAGCCGATCCCGATGTCGTCGATCGCGACGACCACGGTGTTCTTACCCGGCTTGGCCTGGGTGGTCTTCGGTGAGTCGGTGCTCTCGATCGGTGGCGGCGGATTCGCCGTGCAACCGGCCAAGACCGCCGTCGAGGCAATCATCGCCAGCACCATCGCGCGCCACCCTGCGCGCTGCCCCAGACTCACCTTGCGCACTCTACTGTGTCTTTTGGCGGCCGGCGCCGCGGGGTTGGGCCCTCGTAACCTCGGCCTTCCCTCCCTCCGGGCACTCCTTCCTGTGTTTTTTGGCGGCTGGCGCCGCTGGGTCGGGCCCTCGTGACCTCGGTCTTCCCTCCCTCCGGGCACTCCTTCGTCGCACCCTCCACTCAGTCCAGACCGAGGCGGGCCCAACCTGGCGGCCGGCGCCGCTGGGTTGGGCCCTCGTAACCTCGATCTTCCCTCCCTCCGGGCACTCCTTCGTCGCACCCTCCACTCAGTCCAGACCGAGGCGGGCCCAACCCTTGCAGACGCTCGCAAACCAAAAGTGGGGCGGTGCCGAAGCACCGCCCCACAATTGATTACGCCTTGGTTCAGTTCGCGGCGGCCTTGTCGCGGGCCTTGCGACGCGACAGGTCGCGCGCGCGCTCGTTGGCGCCGAGCACGAGCTTGCGGACGCGAATCACCTCGGGGGTGACCTCCACACACTCGTCTTCGGTGCAGAACTCCATCGCCAGCTCGAGATCGAGGTGCAGCGGCTTGGCCATGGTCTCGAAGGTGTCCGCGTTGGCGCTGCGCATATTGGTCAGCTTCTTCTCGCGGGTCACGTTGATATCGAGGTCCTCGGCACGCGGGTTGATGCCGACGACCATGCCCTCGTAGGTGTCGGCGCCCGGCTCTACGAAGAACTGACCACGGTCGGCCAGCTGGATCATCGCGAACGGGGTGACCGAACCGGCACGGTCCGAAACCAGCGAACCGGTGTGGCGGCCGCGGATCTCACCGGCCCACGGCGCGTAGCCGTGGGAGACAGCGTTGGCGATGCCGGTGCCGCGGGTATCGGTGAGGAACACGGTGCGGAAACCGATCAGGCCACGCGAGGGCACGATGAACTCCATGCGCACCCAACCGGCGGCGTGGTTGCTCATCTGCACCATCTTGCCCTTGCGGGCGGCCAGCAGCTGGGTGACAGCACCCAGGTACTCGTCGGGGCAGTCGATGGTCAGCTCTTCGAACGGCTCGTGCGTCTTGCCGTCGACCTGCTTGGTGACCACCTGCGGCTTGCCGACGGTCAACTCGAAGCCTTCGCGACGCATCTGCTCGACCAGGATGGCCAGCGCCAGCTCACCACGACCCTGCACCTCCCAGGCATCGGGACGGCCGATGTCGAGCACGCGCAGCGACACGTTGCCGATCAGTTCCTGATCCAGGCGCGACTTGAGCATGCGGGCGGTGAGCTTGTGGCCCGACACCCGGCCGACCAGCGGCGAGGTGTTGGTGCCGATGACCACCGAGATGGCCGGCTCGTCGACGGTGATGCGCGGCAGCGCGATCGGGTTCTCCGGATCGGCGAGGGTATCGCCGATCATGATCTCCGGGATACCGGCGATGGCGACGATGTCACCGGCCTCGGCGACCTCGCCGGGCTGACGCTCGACACCGATCGTCTGCAGCAGCTCGGTGATCTTGACCGTCTTGGCGCCGTCGGCGTTGATCCAGGTGACGTTCTGGCCCTTGCGCAGCTCGCCCGCGTAGATGCGGACCAGGGCCAGGCGACCGAGGAACGCCGAGGCGTCGAGGTTGGTGACGTGAGCCTGCAGCGGCGCGTCCTTGTTGCTCTTGGGCGCCGGGATGTAGTCCATCAGCACCTCGAACAGGGCGTCGAGGTTCTCGGCGTCGGGAGCGGAACCGTTTTCCGGCGCGACCTTCGACGCCTTGCCCTCACGGCCCGAGGCGTAGAGGACCGGCAGGTCCAGCGCGAGCTCGGCGGCTTCGGCGGCCTCGTCGTCGAGGTCGGAGGCCAGGTCGAGCAGCAGGTCGTGCGACTCGGAGACGACCTCGGCGATGCGGGCGTCGGGGCGGTCGGTCTTGTTCACGACCAGGATCACCGGCAGCTTGGCGGCCAGCGCCTTGCGCAGCACGAAGCGGGTCTGGGGCAGCGGGCCCTCGGACGCGTCGACGAGCAGCACGACACCGTCGACCATGGACAGGCCGCGTTCGACCTCGCCACCGAAGTCGGCGTGGCCGGGGGTGTCGATCACGTTGATGACGGTGAGAGAACCGTCGGGGTTGTGGCGATGGACGGCGGTGTTCTTCGCGAGAATGGTGATGCCCTTCTCGCGCTCGAGATCGCCGGAGTCCATGACTCGGTCGACCAGTTCGGCTCGCTCAGCGAACGCGCCCGACTGACGAAGCATGGCGTCGACCAGCGTCGTCTTGCCGTGGTCGACGTGGGCCACGATGGCGACGTTGCGAAAATCGCGTGAAGACGACACGCCTGGATCCTCCTGCTGTTGGGGTGTTTGGCGCGCATTCATCTGGCATCGCGGCCTGTTACAGCCTACCGGTACTCCGGTGGCGGTCTCGTGTCAGCCTTTGTACTTAGGTTACGCTAACTCGCATGGGCAAGGTGAAGGCGAAGAAGGTCTCGAGCCTGAAGCCGAAGAAAAAGTGCTGCAGGAAGAAGACGCGCTGCTTCAAATGCCCTGTCGTCATCATGCGGATGAAGAAGGCAGAGGCGGCTGGAATGTGCGGTAAAGATCTCAAAAAGGCCTTGAAGCTGGCACGCGCCAAATGAGCTGAGCGTAGCGTCGCCTCCGCTCGGCCGTGCAGTGCTGTGCGTCGGCGTCCATGAGGCGTACAACCGAGGTATGGGTACCCCATTGCTCTCCGCCCCCGAGCTCACCATCGCCCTGGCCACACTGCCGCAGTGGTCCCGCGACGGTGACGCGATCACCCGCACGGTGCAGGCACCGAGCTTCCTCGCCGGAATCGAGACGGTCCGCAAGGTCGCCACGGCGGCCGAGGCGGCCGATCATCATCCCGATATCGATATCCGTTGGCGCACACTGCGTTTCACACTGAGTACGCATTCGGCCGGTGGGCTCACCTCGCTCGACACAGCGATGGCGCACACCATCGACGGCATCGTCGACTGATCGTCAGCTCGCGGGCACCTCGGCCGTGCGACGGCCGGGGAGTTGCGCGCGCAGGGTGTCGCGGCCGTGCCAGATCAGCCAGCCGAGCAGGACGAACACGCCGATCACATCGACCGCGCCGAGCCAGGCCAGCGGCCACGGGCGCGGAATGGTCCAGATCGTCGGCTGCGCGAACGAGAGCACCCACGGCACGCCGACCAGCATCGTCAACACCCAGAACCCGGCGATGATCCGCGCGACCCGCTCGGCCCGCAACGGGCCGTAGAGCAGCCACAACGCGGTGGGGATCAGCCACACCCAGTGGTGCGACCAGGAGATCGGCGAGATCATCAGCCCGAACAGCTGCACCAGCACCAGGGTGCCGAGTCGGTCGTCGGAGTCGAGGGTGCGCCACGCGAGCAAAGCCAGCACGGCGGTGACACCCACCGCGGCGAGCCACCACGGCCCGGATTGCACGTCGTGGCCGACGATGCGGCTCAGGGCGCCGCGCAGCGACTGGTTCCAGACCGAGCCCACCGGACCTATCCGGTCGGCGTCACCGAGCAGCGTGCCGAAATAGCGCTTCGCCTCGTGGGCGTTGATGACAAAACTCACAGCGACGGTCAGCCCGAAGGCCGCCGCCGACCACAGCACCGTCGCCCAGCGCCGCCGGGCCACGAAGTACAGGCCGGTGATGGCCGGGGTCAGCTTGATACCCGCGATCACGCCGACGAGGGTGCCCGAGATCCACCACCGCGCGCTGCGCACGGCCAGCATCGCGCCGAGCACCAGGAACACATTGACCTGGCCGTAGTCGATCGTGGTCCGTACCGGCTCCAGCCACACGCCGAGCGCGGTCCAGCCGACGGCCGCGGTGATCCACCGCGTCTGCTTCGCCTTCTCCGCGCCGAGCAGCAGTTCGAAGCTGATCCGGATCACGCCGTAGAGCGCGGCGACGGTGGCCAGCATCCAGCCGACCGCCACCAGGGTGAACGGCAGATAGTGCAGCGGGAAGAACACCAGTGCGGCGAACGGCGGATAGGTGAACGGCAGCGGGAAGTCCGGCGTCACCTCCGAGTAGGTGAAGTCGTAGAGCCGGTCGGTCAGCAGCGCGGCCGAGCCGTCCACATAGACGTGGAGGTCGACGACGTTGAGTCCGTTCGGGGCGAACAGCATCCAGGCCAGCCTGGCGAGCACGGACAGTCCGAGCAGCGCGAGAGCCCATCGGAGGTGTCGGTTCAAGGCCAGGCTTTCGGTCGGATGGGTGGCGTCGAGCGCCATTTCGCGGTGCTCCGCTACTTTAACCGGGTGCCGCCCGCCCCCCGCGCGCACCGGCACCGACGACACCATGGGTAACATTTGCATCAACATCCCCAGGTGTAACGCCGCTCAGGGCTAGCGTCGATGAACATGGTTTCGGCCGGTGATCCGCTCAGGGCCCGGCGGCTGTACAACACGGCGGCGTTGTCCTTAGAGTGACCCCCGACATGTTGGGCTCGACAACCCTCGCCCATCGCACCACCGAGGTAAGGACGGCTAGACAAGTGCTTCGTAGCCGAGGATCGCGGATCGCAACGACCGCTCTCGCCATCGCTGCCTGCGCCATGCTGGCCGCGCCGGCATCGACCATCGCCGCGCCCGCCCCCGCCCCACAGGCGGCGCCGAACAGCGTCCCCATGGTGCCGGAAGGCGTCCCGGTCGACGCGCTGGCCGCCTTCGCCCCCGCCGTAGCGGGCCTGATCGCAGGCCCGGCCGACGTGGCCAGCCCACAGACCGCCCTGCTCGATCAGGCGCGCACCCTGCTGGCCACGCTGAACCTGCCGCCCGCCATCAAGGCCACCCTCGAGCGGATCATCACCTTCCTCGACGGCAGCGGCGGCGGCGGTCCCGACCTCCCGCAGGACGGCCCGGCCATCGCGCAGTTCCTGTACCCGACCATCGGCAAGGGCTGCATCGGTGACGGCGCCGATTCGGTCGGCACCGCGCTCGCGGTCGCCGGTCCGGCGCAGCTGCCCCCGCCCGGACCCGCCGCCGGGCAGGCCGGTTTCGTGTTCACCGCGCTCGGCACCAAGGCCCCGACCGGCGAGCAGAACCCGCCGATGACGGTGCAGTGGCTCAACCTCGACACCCGTCAGTCCGCGATCCAGACGCTCACCGACGAGGCCAAGATCAACCCCGGCGGTCCGGCCACCCTGTCGGCCGTCGCGAACACCGGCCACGGCCGCGTCGTCGCGGTGATCTCGGGTTCGCTCACCACCGCCGCCGAGGGCGCCGCACCGCGCACCTGCACGTTCATGCCGACCCTTGGCTTCTTCACCGTCTAGGTAGAGCATCCACTGAGCCCGGTTCGTTCCTCGAGAACGGATCGGGCTCAGTTGTTTTCGACTGTTCCCGCGAGCATCGCGATGTGGTAGACCGAGACGATGGCGACCACGCATGGATCTTCTCGCAACGTTCGGTCGACTCGCAGCAGCCGCTCGATTCTCTCCTACCGATCCGAGGGGTCGATCCTGTCGATCGGATCGGCCTATTCGGTGCTGTCCATCGGTAGCGTCGGGTCGGTGTTGTCCATCGGCTCGATCGGGTCGTTCGGGTCGGCGATCTCGTCGGGCTCGTTCGTCAGCCTGGGTTCGGCGCTGTCGGGGCTGTCACGCTGGTCGCTGCTGTCCTGGCTCGGCAACCATGCCGCACCCGACACCAGGACACCGCTGTGCGTGATGCCCGACGACGAACCCGACCTGCGTCACGGGTCGACGTGCCACTGCCAGACCTGATTCACCACTGGCCGTAGTCGGAGGCGAGTACCCGGTTCAGGTCGACGCCGACGCCGTCGATCGAGCGCTTGTCGATCTCGAACTGGTGCAGGTGTGCGGCGCCGTGCACGAAACCTCGCTCGGTGCCCCAATTGTGTTGCCAGAACCAGGAACCGAGGCCCGCGTCGAGTGCGCGGTCGATGGTGGGGGCGTTGGCGTAGATACCGACGAGTTCGGGTCCGAGCACCGACTGCCAGCCCTCGATGTAGGGCGCGATCATCTCGTCGAACTCTTGCTGGGACGGGTTGTCGTCGATGGAGGCGTAGATCGGCGCGGTGTCGGGTCCACCCGCGGCCACGTGAATGGCCCAGCCGCGCTCGGCGTGTTCCTTGCCCGCTTCGAGGCCACCGCGCCAGTCGGCCGTCGGCCCCTTGCCGAACTGGTAGTTCGACACGATCGACAGACCGTGGGCCCACAGGTCCTCGACCTCGGCGGCGAGCAGCGGTTTGCCTCCCATCCACTCCGCTCCGGGCCTGCGATCGGAGACGTAGCGGATCACCCCGATGTGGCCTTCGGCCGCGATCGACGCGGCGGAGGGAACCCCCGCGGCGTAGTCGACCATGGTGCCGAAGGATTGGGCGCGGGCCGGTGCGGCGGCGAGGCCGACACCGATCGTGGCCGCGGCGGCGACGCCGAAGAACTTTCGCCGGTTCACCGGAACAGAACGCATCGCAGGACTCCTTCGCACAACCCGACCATCAACCGGCAAGCGAGCCCGGCGCGCCGTCCTCGAAATTCGTGCGCCGGGAGTCTAGAACGTGCGACTCATTGCACCACAGCCCCAGGCGAACCGCCAGAACCAAGGGCAACATTCGCCCCACGAGTCACAGGAGTCAGGCCGCGCCGTCGATCGCCGCGCCCACATCGATGGTGCGGCCGGTCGGATCGGCCAGTTCGGTGCTCACCACCGCGACGACCTGTGCCACGACCTGCTTCTTGATCCCGGCCAGCCGGGCCAGGGTCGCCGCGCGCAGGCCCTTCGCGGTGAATTCCATCGAGATGTCCTCGAGCGCGGGCGGGGGCACCTCGATCACGATCTGCAGCGGCTCGGCGGCCCTGGCCGTGAGCACCAGCGGAATCTCCAGATCGGCGCGGTAGTGATTGGCCTTGAGCACGTCGACGGTGATGTCGAGCCCCACCGGCAGCGTCATATCGAAGATCCGCAGATCACCCGGCTCACCGAGGCCACGGTCGATCACCCGCGGCTGCTCGATCGCGCCGCGCACGGTCACCGTGGCCGCGCCACGCGGACCCTCGGCCAGCGGCCCCACCTCGATCTCGCTGCCGGCCATCTGAGCGACCACGCCGTGGACGCGGTCCCTGGTGACGATGGTCGTGAAGAACCGCAGGCCGAATTCCCGGTAGTCGATCCATTCGAAGACGGTGTCGTTGCGATGCGGTGAGCGGTAACCGTCCAGGATCGCCTCGATGTCGAAGACCCGCTCCGAGCGGACCTTCGGGTCGCCGACGATGGCGTTCACCCGGTTGGCGACCTCGCGCTGCACCAGGCCCGCGATCGGGTCGAGCAGCATCTCCCACGCACCGTCGACGGCCTCGGCACGCAAGGTGAAGCTGACATCCTTGGCCGTCACCGGCGCGACGTCGATCAACACCAGCAGCGGGGCCGCGGTGCGCGCATGCAGCGTCAGCCCGATCTCCACCACAGCGGCCAGGCGCAGTTTCTGCCCGCCGAGAACCAGCTTCACGGCCAGGGTCAGCGGGATCCGCACGTCGAAGCTCAGCGCGTCGCCGGGAGTGCGGGTGACCACCGGGGTCCCCAGCGCGCCCTCGGCGACGAAACCGGCCAGCCCGGCGGGACCGAGCGAGAACGGCCCGACCTTCACACCGCGCCCGGTCATCCCCGATACCGCGGCCGTGATGCGCTCTTCGGTCACCGCGTAGGTGACGAACCGTTCGCCGAAATCGGCGTACTCGATCCACGTCGGGTCACGACGTGGCTTCTCGTCCACCTTCTCACGCACATCGAACACGGTACGTGACGGCGACGAACTCGCTGCTGGTGGCACAACTCCCCCGTCCTGCCGATGAGGGGGAAGCAGGACGGAGGAGCCGGCGACGGCGCTGCCGGGCGCCGCGAGATCCATGGTACGGGTAGCCGCGTGGTACCGCCGTCCAGGATCCTGGCAGTTGTCTTGAGCGACAATCGATTTCAGAATCGCCCATAACCGACCAGGTCGCCGGTTTCGGCCGGCGTGATGGTACGAACCCGAACCCCGCCCATCTCGTTGCCGCCGATGGTGGTGATCGTGTCACCCTCGGCTTTCAGCACGATGTTGGTGTGCTGGCCGAGCGGACTGTCGGGGCCGTAGAGCACCACGTCACCGGTGCGCGGGCGATAACCGACGTCGGCACGGGTGAATCGGCCGACCTGCTGGTAATACTCCTGCAGCGTGTACACGCCCGGGATGCGCCAGGATCCGGAGTTCGGATTCGCCAGCGGCCTGCCCGCTTCGCGCATCGTCCAGCTGACGAAATCGGCGCACCAGGCCTCCTGCACACCCTCGGCGTACTTCGGGCCGTCGCCGGGTCGCTCGTACTCGCGGCGCAACACGTCGACGAGCACGATCTGCTGCTCGTCGAGGCTTTCACTGTCGAGCACGGGGAACTGGTCGCCCCAATCGTGCTGCCACCACACCAGTCCGACGGCGATCACCGTCGCCGCCGCCAGCATCCCGGAAATCCCGACGACCCAGGACGTGCGTCGTCGGTGTCGTTCGGCTCGGATCTGCGTCATCGCCCCCCGCTCTCGTTCATCCTTCTGCCCTATTGGACGAATCGCGCGGGCTTTCGGTTCCCGATCACGTGTGTTTTCCGAAGCGGACAGGCGAGCACCGGATGGACCCCTGCGCCACCCGGGTATCAACCCGGCAATCGCTCTCGGCGCGCGAGGCGAACGCGCGCCGTCCCCTCCGGCGACATTCGTCCGCGCAGAGGTGGTGTCGAACACGTTCCGCTCCGGAAAACACTGGCCCGACCAGCACGAAGGCCGATAGTCGGCCCTGGGCGCGGCGGCCGGGCAGCCACGCGACAACCCGCCCGGCTGACATGAGTTTTGCGAAACCTTTACCCTCGGTCAAGCTAGACGACTGTCCCAATTTGTACCGGCAACCGAAACAGGAGCCCATTGTGGAAGACCCGCACGCGTCGATCTCGCGATACCTGCGCGAACGCCGCGAATCGTCGGGCCTGACCAGAGCGGCACTAGGCGAGACGGCAGGCGTCTCGCCCGCCCTCATCCAGAAGATCGAGCAGGGCACGCGCACACCGACACTGGAGGCTCTGACCGCCCTGTTCGACGCGCTCGACGTGCCCGAGGTGTTTCGCGACCACCTGATCTCACTGTCGGTCGCCCAGCGCTACGACTCGACACCCTCCCTCGTCCGCCCCGCCGACCAGGTGCTGATCGACGGGATCACCCATCCGGCCAGCCTGCAACTGCATCCGGTGTTCGAGGTCCTGGCCACCAACGCCGCGTGGCGGCTGTTCTTCCCCGGCCTGGAAACGGGCGAGTCGATGCTGGCGTGGATGTTGCTCGACCCGCGCGCGAGGACCGCCCTGGTCGATTGGGAGCAGCAAGTTCACCTGTGCGTCTACGCGTTTCGCGTGATGGGCCCCGGGTTGGCATCGCGGGCGCAGATCGCCGAGATCGTCGGAACGTGCTCACAGGCTCGGGAATGGGAGAAATTCTGGACCACCGAACCCCAGGCCACGCAAGGACCCGACGGTCCGGTGGTGCATCTGCGCGATCCGCGCACCGGTGCGCCGACCCCGATGGCGGTGCACTCCCTCGGCGCGGCTCTGGTGCCGCGCCGGGACTGGTCGCTGGTGGTGTACTCGCCGATCGCGGACTGACTCAGTCGGCCTTCTTCTTCCCCATGGGGATGCACATGGTCAAGGCGATGGCGGCGACCGCGCCCGCCATCGCTATGAAGAACGCGGTGTGGAACGCCGAACGGGTCGGCACCATGTGCGGGCCGAGCTGCATCGTCATGTGCGCGAGCACGACACCCATCACCGCCGCCGAGGTCGAGGTGCCGATGGATCGCATCAGCGAGTTGAGTCCGTTGGCCGCGCCGGTCTCGCTCAGCGGCACCGCGCCCATGATCAGCGCGGGCATCGCCGCGTACGCCAGGCCGACGCCACCGGCGACGATGACCGCCGACAGCATGATCTGCCACACGGTGTCCATCATGACGACCGCGCACAGGTAGCCGAGCCCGATCACCGCCGAGCCGAGCGCCAGCGTGAACTTCGGGCCCTTCTTCGCCGACAGCCTTGCCGACACCGGCGAGAGCAGCATCATCACCAGACCGGTCGGCGCCATCGCCAGTCCCGCGACCACCATCGACAGGCCGAACCCGTAGCCGGTCTGCTCGGGGGCCATGAGCAGCTGCGGGAACGTCAGCGACATGCCGTAGAGCGAGAAGCCGACCGCGATGGAAGCCATATTGGTGAACAGCACGCGCGGGCGAGCCGACACACGCAGGTCGACCAGCGGCGCGGACCGGCGCAGTTCGTAGGCGCCCCAGCCGAGGAAACTCACCAGCGACAGACCGAACAGCGCGAGGATCGAACCGCTCGCCCAGCCCCAGTCGGCGCCCTTGGTGATGCCGATCAGCAACGCGAGCAGCGCGATCGACAGCCCGATCGCACCACCGAAATCGAAACGCGAGGGCGTGCGCACCGGCGACTCCGGCACGAACACGAACACCAGCACCGCGCACAGCAGGCCGAGCCCGGCCGCGGTCCAGAACAGCATGTGCCAGTTCGAGTTCTGCGCGATCAGCGCCGAGAACGGCATGCCCACGGCACCGCCGACGCCGAGGGTCGCGCTCATCACCGCCATCGCGCCGCCGACCTTCTCGGGCGGGAGTTCGTCGCGCATGATGCTGATCCCCAGCGGGATCGCGCCCACCGCGATGCCCTGCAACGACCGCCCGATCACCTCGGGGACCAGCGAGTTCGCGGTCGCGCAGATCACCGAACCGACGATCATGAAGCCGAGATTGCTGACCAGGACGCGCCGCTTGCCGAACATGTCGCCGAGTCGTCCGGCGATCGGCGTCGAGACCGCGCCGGCCAGCAGGGTGGCGGTGACCACCCAGGAGGCGTTGGACGCGGTGGTGTTCAGCAGCGACGGCAGCGACGGAATGATCGGGGTGACCAGCGTCTGCATCAGCGAGACGACGATGCCGACCGTGCTGAGCACCGCGATCAGCACGGCCGGGGCCGGGCCACGGGTTTCGGGGGTGGCCGATGAGGCCTCGGCAGTGACGGACACAAATATGGACGGTACACAGCATGTGCATAGTACACAATTTGGCCACGAGGTAACCGAGGCGACATAGTTGACATATGTCCGATTCCGGCGCCGCCGACGACACCCCCTTCAGCCGCCTGGTGTTCGAGCTGAACCTGATCTCGCGGCACTTCCCCACGACCACCCGCAGGCGCCCCGGCTTCCTGCTCGACCGTTCGGCGTTCCTCATCTTGACCAGGCTCGATCTCGGCGAACCGTTGAGCCTGCGCGAGCTGTCGGAGGCGTTCCAGCTCGACATCTCCACCATCAACCGCCAGGTCGGTGCGATGTTGAAACAGGAACTCGTGCAACGAGTTCCCGATCCCGACGGCGGCGTGGCACGCAAGATCAAGACCACCGCCGACGGCAAGGCCGCGCTCGCGGCGGACCGGCGCCATCGCAGCAGCGACATCGGCAAGGTCGTGGCCGACTGGGACGCCGACGATGTCACCGAGCTCAGCAGGCTGATGCGCAAGTTCAATCGCTCGGTCGAACAGCTCGAACAAAACCCGTGGCCCAGACCCCCACGCGGCGAGGGCTGATCGCGCTAAGCTCCGCCGCGTGGTCACTCACCGGTCTACCCGCCCGAGCTGGCTTTCCTGGGACAACTACTTCGTCGGTGTCGGCGGACTCGTCCTCGGCCTGTGCTTCGGCACCTGCGCCGCGCTGATCGCCGGCCCCGGAAACAATCTCGCGGCAATCGCGCTCGTCGCGCTCGCCGTGCTCTGCATCCTGCCCGCGCTGCTGCGCGCGCTCGGCGAACTCAGCGTGTGGGTGCGGCTGGCGATCCTGCTGATCGGCTTCGCGCTGCTGTTGCCCGCTATCCTGCTCAGCGGCGAGGTGCGCGACTGGGCGGCCGAGCGTTGGGAAAAGACCTGGAACTAGACGTTGCGCATCGGGATCGACAGCAGCATGCGCAGGGTGTTGTGGATGAACTGCGCCGACTGCCACGTGAGGTAGGCGCCGGTAGCGGTCGCCGGATCGACCGACGCCGAGCCGGACGCCGAGCCCGTTGCCAAGTTCGCGGAACCGCTGGCCGAACCCGAAGCCGATCCCGAGCCGGGAAGTGCCGCAGCGGTTCCCGCCGAACCGAGCAGTCCGATCAGCACCGTTGCCCCCACTACGGCGGCCCGAACGGCGAACGGATTGGACGTTTCACGACCGGACAACATCAGATGATTCCCACTCTGTCGAAAAGCATTGCGAATGCCCAGTATTCACATCAGAACTCACCGCCGAACCCAATTCGCCGGGATTGCCCCGAAGTTCGGTCTGCGCGGTGAGTTCGTCGGTATGCCCGACCCCGAAACTATGGTGCGCCACAGCAGGTCGGGTCGCCAGACCACGATTCTCGGGGCATACGCGTACCGGACGACCGGTTCGGCTCGGGCGCCCGACACGACAACGCCGGGGCTCGCCACCTCGCAGTGGCTGAACCCCGGCGTTCGCCGAGTTCCCGGCTCGACCGAGCAGCTCGCCCTATCGCCTCGACCACCGGCGAACCGGAGCTGGGCTCACCTCACGCTCGCGGGCCGCTGCCGCCAGCTCCGAACTCCGCTCGCGAGCGGCGTCGACCAGATACGTGCCTCGTTCGCGGGCGGCGCCTGCCAGTTCGGGCGCCTTCTCCTTGGCCGCCTCGGCGAGCTGGGCACTGCGCGTACGCGCCGCCTCGGCCACTTCGGGACCGCGATCCTTGGCCACCTCGACCAAGTGGGCGCCACGGTTGCGCACGGCCTCGGCCACTCCGGGGCCACGGTCCTTGGCCACCTCGACCAGGTGAGCGCTGCGGTTGCGCACCGCGTCGGCCAGCTGCGGCCCACGTTCCCGGGCGATCTCGGCCAGCTGCGAACCGCGCTCGTTCGCGACCTCCGCCAGGTGCGCGCCCTGATCATGGGCGACATCGGCGAGCTGCGCGCCACGCACCTTGGCCGCGGCCGCGATGGCAGCGCCTTCGGCCGCGAGGCGAGGCTCCTCCCGTGAGAACGCCCGTCGTGCCCGCCAGCCCAGCGACGGCTTGCCCTCGGTATCGGCCGCGGCGATCATCAACCCGCCGAGCAGTCCGAGATCCTTCAGGAACCCCACCCGCTTGGTCGCCTTCCGGTCGGGGTCGTTCTCGGCCCAGAAGTCCTGTTCGGTGACGGTCCCCGGCACGACCGTCGCGGCCAGCACGAGCGCCGCGGGCCGCGGTGCGCGCCCACTGGCCAGCAGCAACCCACCGACAACCTGCGCCGCGGAGTTGATCCGGACGAATTGACTCGGATCGTCGGGCACCCGGGCTGCCAGCGCGTCGGGCAGACCGGCCCGGCCCTTGTCGGCCAGTGCGTTCGCGGCGGCTTCGCGCGGCTTCTGATTCATCAACCCGTTCACCCCGGCGGCCACGAATGTGGTCCCCAGCAGTGCGCGGGCAATGCGTCGAACAGGCTTGATCGGCATCGTCGATCCCTTCGTGTCTACGACTGGGAAAACGGCTCCCTACATTCGACTACCCGGGTCTTCCCATCACAAACGATGGACCAGACCGGGCATGCCCTGTGCAGTGACTACCGTCGGTCGGATGCCCGACAACACCGTCCAAGCCGCCTACACCGCCATCCACGACGTCTATATCGACCTCTTCGGCTCCCCCACCGACCTGCCCCCCGAGGACACCGCCTTCGCCCTCACCCACCTGGCTCCCGGCCCCGTGCTCGACCTCGGCTGCGGCCCCGGCCACTTCACCAAATTCCTCACCGACGTGGGCATCCCCACCACCGGCATAGACCTGGTCCCCGAATTCATCACCCACGCGCGGTCGAACTACCCCGACATCGCCTTCGAACTCGGCTCGATCCGCACCCTCGACACCCCCGCCGAATCCGTCCCCGGCCTCCTGGCCTGGTTCTCCCTCATCCACATGGACCCCGCCGACCTGCCCACCGTGCTGGCGGAGTTCCACCGCGTGCTCACCCCCGGCGGCCGCCTGGTGATCGGCTTCTTCGAATCCACCGACGCCGTCGAACCCTTCCCCCACAAAGTGACCACCGCCTACCGCTGGCCCACCGACCGTCTCGCCGAAACCCTGCACACGGCCGGCTTCACCGAGCTGGCCCGACTGCACCACCCCGCATCCGGAGACACCCGCCCCCACGCGGCCCTCGCCGTCATCAAAGCGTGAATCCGATCCGCCCGCAGACACCTCAGCCGCCACCGGCGCGGTCCAGGACGTAGGACCAGGGCTGACACCTCACCCGCATCGCGGTCGGTGGGAACTCAGGCCGCGAGTGCCAGCTGGGCGCGCACGGGGCGGTCGGTGCGGGCCGCCCGGCCGACCAGGCGGGCGATGGCCTGCGCGACCTGCGCGGGCTGCTCGAGAATCACCGAGTGGCCTGCACCGTCGATCTGGACGAAGTCCGCGTAATCGACAGCGGCGGCCATCGCGACGGAATGCGAGGGCGGTGTCATCAGGTCGGCGGAGCCGCACAGGATCATGGTGGGGATGGTCGAGAGCGCGGGCAGGGCATCGGTGCGGTCGAAGGTCTTGAAGGCGCTCAGGAAGGTGGCCATGGTCACGATCGAGGTCGCGTTGTGCATCGCCTCGGCCAACGCCAGCACGCGCTGGCTCACCTTGCGGTCACCGAACTCGGCAGTGCGCACGACCGGGGCGAAAACCTTGCAGGCCAACACCTTCGCGTGCTGCATCAGGCGCGGTGCGCGTCGAACGGCCGCCTGGAACACGGAGATGATCGGGTTGCGCAGCAGCCGCCCGAACCCGGCGTCGGCGAGTCCGCTCGCGGCGGTGGCGACGAGTCCGACGCCGACGATGCGGGTCCCGACCTCGTGCCGGTACTGGTCGGTGTAGGTCAGCACGGTCATGCCACCCATCGAGTGCCCGACCAGCACGACCGGGCCGGTCGGGGCGACAACAGCGAGCACGTCGTGCAGATCACGACCGAGCTGCTCGATGTTGTAGGTCTGCCTGGACGCCGCGGCGGAGTCACCGTGCCCACGATGGTCGTAGCAGACGACCTTGGCACCGGAGTGCTCGCGCAGCAGCGCGTCCCGCACATCCGTCCACGACTCGGTCCGCAGGCAATGCCCATGAATCAAGACAACCGTCATGTCCGCGTGCCGTGCCCCGTACTCACGAACCGCCAGCTCCACCCCGTCACCGGTCGACACCGAGACACGACGCTGCGCCGAGTGGGCGGTTGTGCTGATGATCGACATCGGATCCTCCGGTTCGCGTCTGCGGTGACAGGTTCAACTCTCCACCGAAACGGGTGCCACCAGCAGGTCCCCGAGTGCTGAGGCCGCTCCCCCGAGGGTGAGCAGAACACCACCTTGGGTGTCACGAGCCGCTGAAGCTCGAAGTGCTCGACTACCGCGAGTTGCCCTCGTCGCTCACTCCGAGGTGGCGAACTCCCACCCCTGAGGGGACAGCCGACCACCCCTCGGGTCCATGGCTCACCGCCGCCCTCCTGCGTTGAATTGCCTCCAGAACCAGCCGATCAACCGTAGGAGCACCGATGCCCAAGCCACCCACCGTCAAGAAGATCGCCGCGACAACCCTGCTCGTCACCGGCCTCGCCGCCCTCACCGCCACCGTCGCTCCCACCGCGAGCGCGACCAACGGCGTCGACGGAAGCATCACCAGCCCCTCCGCCGGATCGGTAACCCTGAGCTGGCGCATCTACGTCCCCGCAGGCAACACCGCAACGTGCGACATGACCGTAGAGAACAGCGCCAACACCGCGGGCACCTACCGAGAATTCGAATACTCCGCCATCGGCGGCTCACCCAATCACCAGGGGCGATGGATCAGCAGCTCACTCCAGGCGTCAGCACCCGCGGGCAGCACCGCCCATGGCGATGTCTACTGCACATTCTTGAACGCCAACGGCCAAGCAACCGTCGGAGGATGGCAGGGCAGCACAAAGGTCAGGCTCGCAGTCAAGGATGCCCCGATGATCCCACCCGGCGGCACAGTGGGCTGAGCAACTCCGCGGCGGCCTGAAACCTCACACGTTGAAGCGGAACTCGACGACGTCGCCGTCGACCATGATGTAGTCCTTACCTTCCATACGGACCTTGCCCGCGGCCTTGGCGGCTGCCATGGAACCCGCGTCGACCAGGTCGTCGAAGGCGACGATTTCGGCCTTGATGAAGCCGCGTTCGAAGTCGGTGTGGATGACGCCGGCGGCCTTGGGGGCGGTGTCGCCCTGGTGGATGGTCCAGGCTCGGGATTCCTTGGGGCCTGCGGTGAGGTAGGTCTGCAGGCCGAGGGTGTGGAAGCCGGCGCGGGCAAGGGCGTGCAGGCCGGGTTCGGTCTGGCCGATGGATTCCAGGAGTTCCAGGGCGGATTCGTCGTCGAGTTCGAGGAGTTCGGCTTCCACCTTGGCATCGAGGAAGACGGCGTCGGCGGGGGCGACGGAGGCCTTCAGCTCGGCGACCTTCGCCTCGTCGGTGAGGACGGATTCGTCGGCGTTGAAGACGTAGAGGAACGGCTTGATGGTGAGCAGGGAGAGCTCACGGAGCAGTTCGGCGTCGATCTTCTTGCCTGCGGCGAAGAGGGTGGTGCCCTCGTTCAGGAACCCTTCGGCGGTCTTGGCCGCGTCGAGCAGTGGCTTGCGGTCCTTCTTGACCCTGGCTTCCTTCTCGAGGCGCGGGATGGCCTTCTCGAGGGTCTGCAGGTCGGCGAGGATGAGCTCGGTTTCGATGACCTCGATGTCGGCGGCGGCGTCGACCTTGCCGTCGACGTGGATCACGTCGTCGTCGGCGAACACGCGCACCACCTGGCAGATCGCGTCGGCCTCACGGATGTTGGCGAGGAACTTGTTGCCAAGGCCCGCGCCCTCGGAGGCGCCCTTCACGATGCCGGCGATGTCGACGAACGACACCACGGCGGGCACGATCTTCTCGGAGCCGAAGATCTCGGCGAGCTTGTTCAGTCGCGGGTCGGGCAGCGGGACCACGCCGACGTTGGGCTCGATGGTCGCGAACGGGTAGTTCGCGGCCAGCACGTCGTTCTTGGTCAGCGCGTTGAACAGCGTCGACTTTCCGACGTTGGGCAGGCCGACGATTCCGAGGGTGAGGCTCACTGGGTTCATCTTGCCGCACCTGCGGCGCGGCGGGTTCGCGGCCCCCTTGTGGCCCGCTGGTCAGGCGCCCGACCAGCGGGGCCGGGCCCTCACCAAGTGTCGATCAGGGGACGAGGACGACCTTGCCCAGGTTGGCGCGCTGTTCGATGACCGCGTGTGCGGCGGCGGCATCGTCGAGCGCGAACTCGGCGTGCACGACCGGGTGCAGCAGCCCGGAGGCGTAGTACTGCCACACCTCTTGGCGCAGGTCCTCGTAGCGGGCCGGGTCGCGCTGGGCGAGACGGCCGATCCGAAAGCCGGTGAGGGATTTGCCGCCGGCGAGAAGGTCTTCGGTGTCGATGAGTCCGCTGCCGGTGCCGTAGGTGACCGCGCGGCCACCTTCGGCGAGTCCGGCGAGGGTTCTGTCGAGGCCGGTGCCGCCGACGCCGTCGAGGGCGTAGTCGGCCTGTTTGCCGCAGTGCAGTTCGCCGTAGGTGAAGACCTCGTCGGCGCCGAGTTCGCGCACGAAGTCGGCCTTCGACGCGTCGGAGACCGCGCCGACGACCCAGCTCGCTCCACGCACTCGCGCCAACTGCACGGCGAGGTGGCCGACACCGCCGGCGGCGGCGGTGACCAGCGCGGTTTCGCCCTCGCGCGGGGCGGCGGTGTCGAGGGCGCCGAGGGCCACGAGCCCGCTGCGCATCAGCGCCACGGCGTCGACCGAGGAGGCGCCGTCGGGAATGGCGGACGCCTGGTCGACGGCGAGCACGACGTACTCGGCGTAGGCGTCGGAGGTGCACAGCCCGACGACGCGGTACCCGACGCTGTAACCGTCGACCCCGTCACCGACCCCGACGACCTCGCCGGCGACTTCGGCGCGCATCTGCGTGACAGGCGCGGCGCTGATCCGCCGGATGGCCGACAATGTGACCCCGATGGCCTCGACCCGGACCAGCAGCTCACCGGCGCCGGGTACCGGCACCTCGGCCGCGACGACCTCGAGCATCTCCGAACCACTGCTGCGTTCGTACTGAACCCGCCGCATGACACCTCCTACAGTTTTGAGCGAAGGCGCAAGATTAACCGGCTGACCTCGTGTTTCCACAGGCCGTGAGCTCGCGAGTGCGAAATCTCACCGCCTCCACCGCGCGGCGGAGAGCACCTTCACGACCGGGTTACCCCGCAGCCACGTCCGGGACGCGTGGCCAATCCCACACCGCGCCCCGGTGGCGGTACGAGGCCTCGCGGCAGACTCGGGTTCGGGCGTAGCGTTGCCCTATGGAGGCGACCACGCAGGTGGTGACCGCGGCCCCCGCGCCGGTGCTGGCAGCGTTCATCGACCGGTACGTGGGCTATCGGCTCGCGGGTTTCGAACCCGGTGTGCACCGGGGCCTGCCGTCACGGCACATGACGTTCATCGTCGCCGTCGGCCCGACCATCGATGTCGTCGAGCAGACCGACCCGCACCAGGCTCCCGGCAGTTACCGCTGTGTGGTGAGCGGCTTGCAAGCGAGCCCAGCGATGATCGCGCACAACGGTTTCCAGGAAGGCGTGGCGATCGAGCTCACTCCGCTGGGTTGCCGGGTGCTGTTCGGCATGCCCGCGAGCGAACTGTGGGATACCTCGATCGAATGTTCGCAAGCGCAAAGCATTCTCGGCGATCAGCTCGCCGATGCAGTTCAATCGCAACCGGATTGGCCGAGCCGGTTCGCCGCGTGCGACCGAGCGCTGACCGCCGCGGCCCGAACCGAAAGCCTCGCCGCTCCCGAATTGTCCTGGGCCTGGAACGCTCTGGTGCGAACCGGTGGCACCTGCTCGATCACCCCGCTTGCCGATCGGATCGGCTGGACCCGCCAGCACCTGACCCGCAAGTTCACCGCCGAGTTCGGCGCGAGCCCCAAGCTGGCCGCGCGGATCATCCGGTTCGAGCGGGCCAAGCGCATGCTCACCGGCACCCCGTCCTATATCTCCATCGCCCAGATCGCGACGACCTGCGGCTACTACGACCAAGCCCACCTCAACCGCGACTTCGCCGAACTGGCCGGCATCGCCCCCACCGCCTGGCTGGCCGAGGAGATTCCATCCGTCCAAGACCCGAACGCCGACGAAGCGCGAGGCTGAACACATGGACGCAACAGCCGATACCCCGACCAACATCTGGCCCTGCCTCGCCTTCGACGACGCCCGCGCCATGATCGAATTCCTCACCACCGCTTTCGGTTTCGAAGCAACCGCGGTCTACGCCAGGGAAGACGACGACTCCGTCGTCGAACACGGCGAACTGCGCTGGCCGGGCGGCGGCGGCATCATGTTCGGCTCCACCGGCCGCGACGACACCCCCTTCGGCACCCGCCCACCGGGCGTCGCCAACATCTACCTGGTCACCGACACCCCCGACGCGCTCTACGACCGGGCAAAGGCCGCGGGCGCGACAATCATCCGCGACCTCCGCGACGAGGACTACGGCTCCCGCGGCTTCAGCACCGCCGACCCGGAAGGCAACCTCTGGAGCTTCGGCACCTACACCGGCGAATAGCACCTAACGCGCCCCATCGCCCCGACCTCGAGGAGGGGCCGCCGCGCAGCGGCGGTTCGCGGCCGTCCCGCTGTTCAGGTGCCGTTGCGTAGGCGACGAAGGAGCAAGCAACGGCAC